>JAWXBJ010000179.1:0-4468 GCA_034439955.1 Alphaproteobacteria bacterium | reverse complement strand
GGCGGCAACCAGGGAAACCAGGGCAACCGGTCGCTTGAAAGCAACGGCCCGGAAGTCAAGATCCGCGGCACTGCGGCCCAGATCTACGAGAAATACTCCCAGTACGCCCGCGATGCCCAGTCCGCCGGCGACCGCGTCAAGACCGAGAATTATCTCCAGCACGCCGAGCATTATTTCCGCATCATGGCGACCACCATGCCGCGCGAGCAGCGCATCCAGCAGAGCGAGACGGCCGGCTTCAACAACGGCGATGATCGCGATGCCGATGACAACGTCCGCGACCCGATGAAGGTCGTCGACGATGGCGACGAGGACGATGCGTCGGACGGGTTCGAGGCGGGCGGGACGTCCCAGCAGCGGGATCGCGTCGACGCTCGCGGCAATGACCGGCCAAACGAGCGGACGGGCGAACGGCCAAACGAACGCGAAGCCGCAGACCGCAATCAGGATCGCGCCTCCGAGCGTACCCCCGAACGGAACAGTGACCGTCAGGCTCAGGACGCTTCCGGGGTCGACGCCGCCGAGGACGAGGAGGCGGGCGGAGACGACCGGGGCGAGGGCCAGGGACGGCGCCGCCGCCGTCAGCGCCGGCGTCCACAGGACGGCGAAGGCGGCGAACGCGCGGGTGGTGAACGTGCGGGCGGCGATCCCGAAGCGCGCTCGGCGCTGGATGCGCTGGCGCAGAAACAGGCCGCAGTCGCAGGCGGCTGAGGTTTCCTGCACTTGCTTGGAGTCAGCTGATATCGGCGGTCATTGACCCCGGCCCGGCTTGTCAACCCGGAAGCGCGCAGCGCTATCCGGGACCCATTCATCGACGGTCAGGTTCGCTCGGATAGCAGCTTACCCTGGGGAGCCGCCGGAGGCGGCGTCTCGAAAAGGTTTGAACGCGGCTTGCTTTGGTACCGGACCAACCCTCAGCGCGCCTCATCCGGAGCGTCGGCCCTCGCATCCTCCAGCGAGCCGCGCAGCTGTTCGAGGCGAATTTCCCGCTCCAGTTTTTCCTCCTCGCCGAGATACTGGCGGAATTTCAGCAGCACCCAGATCGTGTAGCCGGCCGCCCCGGCCATGGCGAAAAGAAACAGGCTCAGCCCGAAACCGCCTTCCTGAAACCCGGCGAGCCCCGCCAGCACGAACAGGACCGCCACGACGCCATTGCCGCCGATGCAGATGATCTGGGCGTGCAGGGACATGGTTTAGCCGCCCATGCAGAAGGCGCAGAACTTGTTGCCGTCCGGGTCGCGGAAATAGCCTCCGAAAAATCCGCTGTCGCCGCGCGGCCCGACCGGGCCTTCATCCGTCGCGCCCAGCTCCATCGCCTTGCCGTGGACGGCGGCGACCTTCGCCTGCGACCCCACATTCATGGCCACCATGGAGCCGTTGCCGGCCGTCGCCGGCTCGCCGTCATAGGGCTTGATGATGCCGAACATGGCGCCCTTGGCGAAGCCGTAGAGCGTCCCGTTGCCCATATCCATCACCCGCTTGGCGCCGATCTCGGCCATCAGCGCATCATAGAAGTCGAGCGCCTTGTCGTAGTCGTTCACGCCGACGAGCGTGTAGCCGATCATGGGCAGCCTCCTCGGGAAAAGGCGACAACGGATCATGCCAAAGTCCGTGGCGCAAGGGCGTCCGGGTCGGCGCATTTCACGACTCAAGGCCAGCTCGCGGCGAGATGGCAAGCTCGTTCAACTCAGGCTAGACTGGTTCCGGGACCATGGTGTCTGGATTGACCGGGCGGGAGAGATGTCGGCTTCGGAACAGAAGCCTATCCTGCGGCGGCGAATTGTGAAATTCGCCGTTGGCTTCGCCGTATCCCTCGCCATCGGCAAGGTGCTGGAGACGATCACCGACCGTGACTCCATTGACGGCATCTACCAGCTTCAAGGCGACTGGATCGCCGCCGTCAGGCAGATGTCGCCGCTCAACCTGATCGGCGTCTTTATTCTCCAGATGGGCGAGGTCGAGGGTGGCGGCTTTCTGACGCCATTGTTTGCGCTCTGGGGTACGGCAGGGAGTTATCTCGACACCGGCGCCATCGCTGGGCTCATGCAGATCGGCATGGGCGCATTGGCCCTGGGCGCGCTCAACATGGTGCACAGCAAGGGCAAGTCGGTCTTCCTCGGAAGCTCTGGCGAGGACGGCCGGTTGCCGATCAATCTGGCGGGTCTTCCGTTGGCGGTCGTCGCTCTCGGCAGCGGACTTGCGCTCTCCCTCCAGTGGATCATGCTCGGCGCACTGTT
This sequence comes from Alphaproteobacteria bacterium, assembly GCA_034439955.1. Taxonomy (GTDB): domain Bacteria; phylum Pseudomonadota; class Alphaproteobacteria; order Caulobacterales; family Hyphomonadaceae; genus UBA7672. The sequence continues at coordinate 2,231 of JAWXBJ010000179.1, read as the reverse complement.
CCTGTTCCACTGGATCACGGGGCTGGCCGCCATCGCGGCGGGCGCGACCGGAGTCGTGGGCTTCTGCTGGTATTGCCTCGCCAAGCTCGGCGAGAAGGGCGCCGAGCAGGTGTTGACCCCGCAAATCTGAACCGCTTCTTGCGCTTGGGTCGCGCGATGATAGATACGCGCCCAACGACAAGGCTTTCGCGGGCATCCAGCGGGCGTGCGGCGCCTGCCTGAAAGGTTACCTCCCATGGACAATGTTCTCATCATCGGCGCGGGCGCCGCCGGTTCCGTCACGGCGCAGAAATGCGCGATGAACCGTGACGTGTTCAGGACGATCACCCTGGCCTCCCGCCGCATCGAAAGCTGCGAGAAGGTTCAGAAGCTCTGCACCACGCCGATCGCGACCGCGCAGGTCGACGCCGACAATGTCGCCGCCACGGTCAAGCTGATCCGCAAGGTCAAGCCCGACCTGCTCATCAACATGGCGCTGCCCTATCAGGACTTGGCGCTCATGGACGCCTGCCTCGAAACCGGCGTCCACTACATGGACACCGCCAATTACGAGCCGCGCGATGAGGCCAAGTTCACCTACAAATACCAGTGGCCCTACCACAAGAGGTACAAGGACGCCGGCATCATGGCGGTGCTCGGCTGCGGCTTCGATCCGGGCCAGTCCAACATCTACTGCGCCTACGCCCAGGAATTCCTGTTCGACGAGATCGAGACGATCGACATCGTCGATTGCAACGCCGGCGATCATGGCAAGGGCTTCGCCACCAATTTCAATCCGGAGATCAATCTCCGCGAAGTGACCCAGCGCGGCAAATACTGGAAGGAGGGCAAGTGGATCGAGATCGATCCGCTCTCGATCTCCTGCATGGTGGACTATCCCGAGGTCGGCCCGCGCAAATCCTACCTCATCTATCACGAGGAGGAGGAGAGCCTCGTCAAGCACATCAAGGGCCTCCAGCAGATCCGCTTCTGGATGACGTTCGGCGACAATTACATCAAGCATCTCGACGTGCTGGTCGGCGTCGGCATGACGCGCATCGACCCCGTCATGTACAAGGGTCATCCGGTGATCCCGATCGAGTTCCTGAAGGAGCTGCTGCCGCCGCCCTCGTCGCTGGGCGAGAACTACACCGGCAAGACGTCCATCGGCGTCATCTTCCAGGGACGCAGGAACGACAAGCCCCGCCGCACCATGATCTGGAATGTCAGCGACCATGCGCAAGCCTACAGGGAGGTGAGCGCCCAGGCGGTCTCCTACACCACGGGCGTTCCCCCGGTCGTCGGCGCCATGATGATGTTCCAGGGCCACTGGAGAGGTAAAGGCGTGTTCAACGTCGAACAGCTTCCCTCAAAACCCTTCATGGACGAGATCGGCAAACAGGGCCTCCCCTGGCAGATGAAGGACATCAAGGTGATGGACCAGAAGGACCTCTTCGCGGTGAAGACGTAGGCTAGCCGCTTGACTTTCAGGGCTGCGTTTCGCTCGACTTTACGGCAATTCGCAAGGTGCTGCCGCCATGATCAATAAGAATGAAAATGACGAGCTGCAGGAAGCGGACGAGTTCGAGGAGGCAGAAGAAGAGGCTGACCCGCCAATAGAGGCGCGCGTCCGCTATCTTGAATCTCGGCTCGTCGACCTCGAACGCCAAGTCCAGACCGTTGTGGAGGTCGTTAAGCCATACGATCGTGTCTGGTACCGCGACACGGATTGGGCGGGGGTTGCACGCGGACTCGGGATTGTAGCCTTAGTAATCGCTATCCAGCTTGCCGTCTTTCTCATTCCGGGGGCGGCCTTCCCATTTCTGGTGATGGTAACAGTAGCGGGCGTTGCAGTTATCCTCTGGTTTCTGATTTCCATCACTTCACGTCTGTCAACCCGCGCCCCGGAACGGCGGCGCTCAGCATATGGGGACATCGCATTTGCAATCGTAGCGATTGGAATTGGGGGTCTTCTCCCGCCGAGCGGCGAGTGGGTCATGCCGCTTTGGGTAGCTTTGATACTCGTGTGCACGGGCGGCGCGGGAATATTCTTTTTTCGCGAGAAGGCATGACAGCGCGGGCTATCGCCCTGCCTGTGCAGGGCACGCGAGGAAGCAGCGAGGGAAGCAGCTCATGATCCAGCTCATGATCCAGCTCTAGGCTCTGTGGACAATTACCGCAAGGCGATGATGGTGGCGGCGATGTTCCAGGTTGCTGCATAGCTTGAATCTGTCTTGTCGTATCGCGTGTTC
>JAWXBJ010000178.1:0-4031 GCA_034439955.1 Alphaproteobacteria bacterium | reverse complement strand
GCGCCGTCTCGATCTCGCGCCAGTCGACGAACTTGAAGTTCTGAGCCTGAGCCGGAAGCGTGTTGGCGTCGTCTTGCGCCACGAAAATGCCGCGCGGCAAGGTCGGTCCAAGGGGGGCCGACGCGATCTCGATCCCATCGGTATGGCTCACCCCATCGATACTCCCGTCTGTGGATGGTGCTATACGGAATGAGCCGCGCAACGCGTTGGGGGCCTTGCGATCATAGACCAGGTAGCGGTCGGCTGTCTGGGAGGACGCGACCACGTAGCCGCCGCCGTCCGCTCCCCGCCACAGGGCGACGCCCTCGACATCCGCGACGAGGCCGGAACCGGACTTGACCCGGTCGATCAGAGTGCGGCTGCGCTCCGTTTCTCCTTCATATTCAATGCGCCAGAGGCCGGTATTCTCCTCCGAGATGAAGATCGCGGCATTCTCCTCGTCGATGACGCACCCTTCCATGACTTCCGTGAATTTCCACGTGGCCGCCAGGCTTGGCGCGCCGTCCGGCGAAAGGCGATACACCTGGACCTCGCCGTCCTTGTAGGGAATGGCAGCGAGCCAGCCTGCAGCGTCGTCGCCCATGCAAAAACCGTAGGGCTCGATCTTGCCTGTCGGCGTGAAGCTTTTCGTCGTCGCGATGCCGGTGGAAGCATCGATCGTGAAAAGAGCCAGCGTGCTGTCGGAGCGGTTGCTGGCGCCCATCAGGTCAACCCGCGTCCCCTCAATCATGACCTGGCTGCGGATGTCCGCATTGTTCAGCAAGCCGACCGCGCTGCCCTGAACCTGGCGGCCCGACAGATCGTAGGCGTAGAAGCCGGCTTTTTTGTCCGTGCCAAAAACGAGCGAGCCCGCCGGATCAGCCGGATTGAGCCATATCGCGGGATCGTCCGCCGCGTCCTCGCCGCCTGCCGTGCCGACGGGCGGCGTTTCTGCAAAGGGTCGTACCATGGCCGGCGCCGGCGCTACGACTCCCGTGGCGCAGCCGACGAGCATCAGTCCGGAAAGCAGCGCCGCCGATACCGTGACTGCGCTGGAGCGTGGGCGGACATACATGGCGCGGTCTCCCTGTCGTGGACGTCCGTGCTGTGCCGGTGCGCTGTGACGGATGGATAACGTTTGAATGACGCTTTGATGAAGCGTCCCTCAAGCAGCCCGGACGCACTCGCGGACAGGCCGGAAACTCATCCTGTGAATGGGACTTGGTCCCAGCCGCCGCAATGCTGCGAGGTGTGCCGGCACGCTGTAGCCCTTGTGGGATGCGAAGCCATACCCAGGATATTCGAGGTCGAGCGCGATCATCAGGGCGTCGCGGGCCGTCTTGGCGAGGATCGAGGCAGCCGAGATCGCCGGCTCCAGCGCGTCCCCGCCGACAATGCAGCGCACTGTGCAGGAAAGCGGCGGGGGGTCGTTGCCGTCCACCAGCGCGTGGGTAGGCGCTGTCGCCAAAGCTTCGACGGCGCGCCGCATGGCCAGGAAGTTGGCCTGACGGATGTTCAGCGTGTCGATCTCCGCGACGCTCGCCCAGCCAACCCCCCAGGCGACCGCGCGTGCACGAATCCTGGGAGCCAGGACTTCGCGTTGGCGTTCGGTCAGCTGCTTGGAATCTGCGACACCCCTTATGCGCCGCCCGGCGCGCAGAATAACGGCCGCCGCGCACACGGGACCGGCGAGCGGCCCCCGGCCCGCCTCGTCGATACCGCAAATGATCTCATCAACGAGCATGAATGGGGTTAGACATGAGTCTCCAGAGGTCGCGCAACTCGGAGATCGCGTCATGTCCACAGCCGACGTTATCCGTATCCACAAGATCGGCGGGCCGGAAGAGATGAGGTTCGAGACGGTTGACCTGCCGGCCCCGGGACCCGGCGAGGTCCAGCTTCGCCAGACGGCGATCGGGCTCAACTTCATCGATGTCTACACGCGAACGGGTCTTTACCCGGTCCAGCCGCCGGCCATTCTCGGGGTCGAGGCCGCTGGCGTCGTCGAGGCGATCGGCGAGGGGGTGGATGGACTCAAGCCGGGCGATCGCGTGGTCTATAATGGAGTTGCGGGCGCCTATGCGTCCCGCCGCAATGCGCCGGCCGATCGTATGGTGCGAATTCCTGACGCCGTGACGGACGAGGACGCGGCGGCCGTTTTCCTCAAGGGCCTGACCGCCTGGATGCTGATCTTCGAAATTCGCCGGATCGAACCCGGCGAAACGATTCTCGTCTGGGCGGCGGCGGGGGGCGTGGGCTCCATCCTGGTACCGTGGGCGAACGCGCTCGGCGCGCGGGTTATCGGTGTCGTGTCCACGCCCGAAAAAGCCGATCTCGCTCGTGGTTATGGATGCGTCGAAACGATTCTCGCGAGCGAAGATGTGTCAGCCCGCGTCAAGGCGTTGAATGGCGGAAAGGGCGTCCCGGTCGTCTATGACTCCGTCGGCCGATCGTCGGCGGAGGCGAGCCTCAGATCGCTGGCCGTTCGGGGATGGTATGTCACGTATGGAAACGCATCCGGTCCGGTCGATCCCATTCCGCCGGCCCGGCTGAATCAGGGTGGATCGCTCGTCCTGACAAGGCCGGGCTTGTTTCATTTCACGCACAGGCGCGCCGATCTCGAAAGAGGGGCCGCGGCCATTTGGGGGGCGATGCGATCGGGCGCCGTCAAGGCCGACGTGCGGCAGCGTTTTGCGCTCAGGGACGCCGCCGACGCTCATCTTGCGCTCGAGAGCCGGCGGACGACCGGTGCGACGATCCTGACGCCCTAAGCTTCAGCGGCTTGCAGAAAGCTGATCCGTGCAGCGCCGTAGACACGCTCGTCCTGTAACCTCCAACCCGGCGTGACGGGCGCCGCAGCGTCGGCTTCCGTCTCAACCACAGCCAGCGCGTCGGGTGTGGTCCAGGCGCCGCGTTTCAACTGCTCCAGGGCGGGCGCCGCGAGCTCATAGCCATAGGGAGGATCCATAAGGACGAGATTGAACGGGGCTCCAAGGCCGGCCGGCTTTGCGCCCAGATCGGTGGCTGAACGACGATGAATTCGTGTCACACCGAAAAGTTGAAGGGTGTCGGCATTGTCCCGGATGCATCCGCGCGCCGCGCTGGCGGTCTCGACGAACAGGCAGAACGAGGCTCCGCGCGACAGCGCCTCAAGCCCCAGCGCGCCTGAGCCCGCGAACACGTCGATCACGCGGGCGCCCTCAATCTCCGGCGCCCAGTCGGCATGGGCCAACACATTGAAGATCGATTCGCGGGCCCGGTCCGACGTGGGGCGCGTCGTCGTCCCGTCGGGTGTCCTGATAGCCCGGCCCTTGAACCTGCCGCCAACGATTCGCATTGGCGAGCTTGTAGCACCGCGCTCCGCAATGCGGGAGCCGAGGTGCGGTCCCGCGCGGGAAATGCTATGGCGCGCCCATGCAATCCGAATTCGACTTGGCCATGATGGAGCGCGCCCTCTTGCTGGCGCGGCTGGCCGCCGACGCTGGCGAGGCGCCTGTCGGTGCTGTCCTCGCTGATCCCGAAACCGCGCAGAAGGTCGCCGAGGCGCACAATCGTCCGATTGGATTGCATGATCCGACCGCGCACGCGGAGATTCTTGTCCTGCGGGCTGCGGGGGCCAAGCTCTCGAACTACCGGCTCACGGGACTTAGCCTCTATGTGACGCTCGAGCCGTGCGCGATGTGCGCCGGCGCGATTTCGCACGCGCGCATCGGACGGCTGGTCTACGGCGCGGCCGACGCGAAAGGCGGTGCGGTCGCCCATGGTCCGCGATTCTTCGAGCAACCGACCTGTCACTCACGCCCCACAGTCACGGGCGGCCTGCTGGCTGAAGCGTCCAGCAATCTGCTTAGGGCGTTTTTCCAGGCGCGCCGGCGCTGACCGGCTCCGGCGAATCAGTTCGTCAGCACGGGGGCCTCGCCGCCGAAGATCGGCTTCCATTCGCTGCGAAGGTCTTCCATAAAGACGGCCTGCTGGATCGTCAGTCTGTAGGGTCCCTCCGCATGAGAGCCGACCGTGTAAGGCGCGTAGTAGACATAGACGCCTCCGAATGC
>JAWXBJ010000177.1:0-8416 GCA_034439955.1 Alphaproteobacteria bacterium | reverse complement strand
GTGGAATTGCGGCGGCGTGGAAATGACCACCGCCTCGACTTCGGGATCAGCGATGAGGCGCTCAGGGTCCGCGTGGAACTTGACGCCCGGCGCCGCCGCCTTCGCGCGCGGTTCGTCGAGATCGCTGATCGCGACCAGAGAGGCCGATTTCGCCCGCCCAAGTGCGTCAGCGCGCAACTTGCCAATCGCGCCGGCGCCGACCAAACCAAATTTCACGACAACACTCCAACCTGATGGACTTGAATTCGGGGAATCCCGAGGCCTACTCGATCTGGGCGAGAGCCTCGCCAGGGCCGAAGATGTAGCCCCAGATCTCGCCGGCGCTCCACACGACGACGAGCGCAGCGAGCGCTGGAGACGCCCGCAGAAACTGGCTGCCCAAACCCTTGCGGCGCGACGCCGTGATCATGCGATAGAAGAGGACAGGCGGCAGCGCCAGCGAAGCGACCGCAGCGACCGCGCGTTTCGGAATCTGCGACGCCGGGAAGCGAAGGCCTGCATAGTAGCGGGAGTAGACGTAGCGCTGCTGGAAGAAGAGCCCCGCCGAGAATTTCTTGCAGTGATACATCTTGATCGCGTTGCGCGAGATCAGGGTCTTGCCCTGCTTCAGGAGGAGCGGATGAACCGTCGTCTCCCAGAAACCCGACACCAGCGCGTCCTGCGGAACGCTTTCCAGCGCGGCGCGACGGTAAACGACATTCATTCCGGGGAGGACATCCGTGGCGCCCTCGGCGACGGGCGCCGAGAAGAAGCTGTACTCGCAAAGATAGGTCGCCCAGTCGAACCCTGTGTCCTTGACACCGTTCTCGACGACGCCGCCGATTGCCGAAACATCGTCGGATTGCCCGTCGAAAGCGGAATGTATCTGGTCCAGCCAGCCGTCCGAAGGCACGCAGTGGTCCTCTGTCACGGCGACGAGATGGGCCCGAGACTGCCTGAACGCCAGCGTGCGCATTTCTGGTAAGGCGGTCGATTTTGGACAGTCGATAACATGAACCTGAGGAAAACGGCGCCTGATCTCGGCGCTGACCGCGTCGCACCGCCGATCGGCAAGAACGACCTCGCACTGGCGGGCGCCCTGCCGCTCATGCAGCGACGTCAGGGTCTCCAGAATGCGGTCGCCGTCCTCGGTGCTGACCAGCCCGATAACGACCGCGATCTCCGGGTTCTGCGAGGCTGCGACAATCATCTGGTGTCCCGACTCTGAAATTCGCAAGATTATCGCGGCAGGCTCTGAAGCGGACTTCAGAGTGAATGGGACACTGGAAACGCTCCGACTTCAGACCCTGTCCTGGAGCGAGTGACTACGCGCGAGCACGGGTGGGGAGCAAGCGTGTATCGACCGCGCTGCTCCATGTCGTTCCGTCCTGCTCCGTTCTGCTCGGCCCTTCTCTGTTTGCAATCGCCATGCCGCAAGCTGCCGCTTCGCGCGCCACACGCCGCGGCTCCTTTTTTGCAGAATCCTTGTGCAACCTTTCGTTCCCTCGCATAGACGCGATGGCGCGTACGGAGCGGGGCTGACCCGCACATTTTGCCGTAGGAGAGCCTTTTTGTCATGCCGGATACGGCCCTCCACGTCGGCATTGACGCAACCTGCTGGTCCAATGATCGTGGGTTTGGCCGCTTCACGCGCGAACTGGTCAAGGCGCTCGCCCAGCGGGGGAGCGGCATCCGCTATTCTCTCGTATTCGACGAAGCGCCAGCCACGCCGGTACCGGCCGGCGTCGAGATGATGTTTGCCGGCGCCGGCGATTCCCTGAGGGAGCAGTCAGCCGGAACCGCCCGCCGGTCCGCAGACTATCTTTTCCGTCTCGGCCGCCTGGCCAGCCGCGCCGATTTCGACGTCTTTTTCTTTCCGGCCGTCTATTCCTATTTTCCGTTCCTGTCCCGAACGCCTTGCGTGATCTGCTACCACGACACGATCGCCGAACGTTTCCCGGATCTCATCTTCCCGACGCGCCGCAATTTCAGGCTCTGGCGGATCAAGACGGCCATGTCCAAGCTGCAGGCCCGGCGCGCCATGACTGTCTCCGAGGCGTCCGCTCGGGAGATCGAGGTAGTCCTGAAAATACCGCGCGCGAAGATCGACGTGATCACCGAGGGTCCCGATCCAGCTTTCCGGATTCTGGATGATCCGGCGGCGGTGGAGGCCGCGCGCGGCCAGCTGAACATCCCCCGTGGCGCCCCGCTGCTGGTCTATGTCGGGGGATTCAACCGGCACAAGAACCTGACCGGCTTGCTGCGGGCGATGCCGGGCGTCCTTGCGGTCCATCCCGACATTCATCTTGCGATCGTCGGCGATACGTCGGGAGAAGGATTCTGGGACAATCTTCCGGAGCTGCGGGGGTTGGTTCGGGCCGATCCGCTTCTGGAAAAAGCGGTCACCTTCACCGGCTATCTTCCCGATGACGTGTTGGTTCGCCTTCTCAATGGCGCCTCGGCGCTGGTGCTCCCTTCGCTTGCGGAAGGGTTCGGCCTGCCCGCGGTCGAGGCGATGGCGTGCGGCGTTCCCGTGCTGGCGAGCGATCGCGGAAGCCTTCCTGAAGTGGTGGGAGACGCAGGGCTTCTCTTCGACCCGGAGGATCCCGACGACATTGCCGCGTGCCTGACCGGATTCTTCACCGATCCCGGCCTCCAGTCGCGGCTCGCGGCGAAAGCGCGGGAAAGAATCGCGCTCTTCACCTGGGCAAGGGCAGCCGAGCTGGCCGAGATGTCCTTTCGGCGCTGCGCCATGAACACCCGACGCTCCACGCAACAGGGCTCCGTTTAGCTCACCTCTTGTCCGCCATGATGCAGGTTGCCCTGCACGTTTGAGACAGGGCGTCTTTCTCCGGTGAGACTGAGTCCGTTTGATCGAAGGATGTTCTGGCCCGCCCGCTGTCCGGCGCCACGACTCGCGGAGCCAGGCGCCGGCAAGACCAGGAGCGTCAGCAGCGTCGATGTGGTGATTCCACCGAACCCTCTGGAAATCCTGGGCGAAACCCGTCCATCGCCCGCCGCAGACGATGGAGCTTGCCGGCGATCATCATCAGCCCCGAGAAGGATCGCCCATGGGCCACTCCCGATGCAGATCATCGATGACGAACGCATGGATATGGCCCTTGCCTGCCGCGAGCCGGACTCCCTTGGAGAAATGTGGATCCTCCTCCCGCAGGTCGTCATGCAAGTGCGCGAGCTGGTCGGGGTCGCTGGCCGGCCACTGGACCATTGCCGCCACGACCCCTGCAAGAGCGACAACGGCGAGAGCGCCGAGCGTCCACGGTATGCCAATGAGGGCGCCGAGCGATCCAGCGATCGAGTATGTGACCAGCCAGCAAAGGTGAGACAGCGCGAACTGCGCCGCAATCACCGAGCTGAGGTCCTCCGCGCTCGCAGACCGTCGCAAGAGGCGGCCAGAAGGCGTCAGAACAGACGAATAGCCGATGCCAAGAACCGGCCACAGGACGAGCAGCACCACCCAGCGGTCGACGTCCGGTGCGATTGTCAGCATGGACATTCCGACCAGCGCCGCAAAGAGGACCGTGGCCGCGCCAAGCATAACCTTGCGGTCGCCCATACGCTCGAGAATCCTGGGCAGGAGAAACGCCGCGAGCATCGATCCGCCTCCAAACATCGCCAGCGCAATCGCCACGTCGTTGTTGGACCGGCCAAGAAGTGTGCGGACGTAGACGACGGTGTTGACGATCACCATCGCTCCCGCTGCAGCGGCAGAGAGGTTCAGCGCCAGCAGGCCACGAAGCCGGGGGGTCTTAAGATAGATGCGGGCGCCGCGCGTCGTGCGTGCATAGATGCCGCCCTTGCGCTCGGTCTGTTTGGGCTGGGGAACCGCGACGGACGCCACCAGGGCTGCCGAGGCAAGAAAGCCGATAACCGTTCCGCCAAAAAGCCAGTGGAATCCAACGATGCCGAGCAGCGCTGCCGCCAGCAGCGGGCTGATGAGGCTCTCCATGTCGTAGGCGAGCCGCGAGAGTGAAAGTGCGTATGTGTAGCGCTTTTCATCTGGCAGAATATCCGGGATCGCCGCCTGGAATGTCGGCGTGAAGGCAGCCGAAGCCGACTGGAGCAGAAAAATCAGAAGGTATGTCTGCCAGATCTCGGTGACGAACGGGAGCGTGAGGGCTACGCCTGCCCGCACCAGATCCATGGACACCAGAAAAGCTCTACGCGGCAGTCGATCGACGAATGCATTCACCACCGGACCGACGCCGATATAGGCGATCATCTTGATCGCGAGAGCTCCCCCCAGCACCGCCCCGGCGTCTGCGCCCGCAAGCTCGAACGAGAGCAACCCCAACGCGACAGTCGCCAGTCCTGTTCCGATGAGCGCGATGACCTGCGCTAGGAACAGGTGGCGATAAGTTCGATCCTTAAGAACTTCAAGCATCGTGCGCCTGCCTTCGCTTTCGCGGGAGTGGTGTCCAATGGGTCAGCGTTCCACCGGCTTGGAGTCCGGGCGCGCTTGGACTGGCGGGAGCTCATTCACGATCATATCGAGCACTGCCTTGAGGACGATCATCATCGTGGCGGCTTCAGGGAACCGAGTAGCTCGCGAAGCATCTCTGACACCCGCTGGTTTTCGGCGCCGTTCCGCCTTGCATCCGATAAAGGGTGACGCCGCCGAGGCCTTGGACGGTCTGGTCTTTCCGCCATCGAGAAGCGATCAAGCGTTAGTGTCTCAATACGGGTCGACTACTCGATCACTTTCACGTCGGAATAGTCCCCGCTCGTGCGAAGCGTGACCTTGAGATCGCCATCCGTGCGGTTGCGCCAGAACCAGCCATGATTGCCCGTGAACGCCGCTGTCAACTCGCCCTGCGCGCGCTCAGCCGAACCTTTTCCATAATGATGATAGTCGATGCCTGGACCGTCGCCATGCATGTCGAAGTTCACCTTGTCGCCGTCCGTGAACCAGAGATAGGTCGCCTTCGCGCCCGTCTCCATGACCAGCTTGATCTCATAGGATTCGTCGGGTGAGAGGGTAATAGTGGTCTCTTCCGAGGCGACAGTGCCGGCGGGCTGCTGCGATGGAACGGCAATGGGGCTTGTGGTCGCGGCGGGAGGCTTCACATCAATCGCTTTGTCAGAAGCGATCGTTGCAGTTTCCGCAGCCGTTTCAGCTTCAGCCAATGCTTCCGCTTCGGCAGCCAGGGACATCTTGATGCGGCCCATCTCGGTGAGGCCAAGAAGCGAGCCGGCGCCAGTCGGATCGACGCCATACTCGGCCGGAAGAACGACCAGGACCAGAAGCCCCGATGCGACGACAGCTGCGATTCCGGTCGATTTCAGAAGCTGCCCGGTGGAGGGCAGCTCGGAGGCGTCGGGTCTGGTTGCGTTGAACATTGCTGGATCTCCGATCAGGCGACGAAGTAGCCGACGAGCTGATACCCCGTCAGAACGAAACCGAGAGTCATCAGGACGACGTTGGCGACGTAGGCATGCCGCCAGAAGCTTTCTGTCTTCCGCCAGAAGCCCATCACGATCAGGATAGCGCCGAGAGCAAGCAGCTGCCCGGCCTCGACCCCGATGTTGAACGCGATCAGGTTGGGCAGGAGGCCATCCGGGGACATGTCGAAATCCTGCAGCTTGGTCGCAAGGCCAAAGCCGTGGAACAATCCGAAGATGAGCGTCGCCGCCTTGGTGTCGGGCTGGACGCCGAACCAGCGTCGGTAGGCGCCCATGTTGTCCAGCGCCTTGTAAGCCACTGACAGGCCGATGATCGCATCAACCAGGGTATGAGCTGACGCTGATGTTGGCGAGTACGCCCGCGAGCAGGGTCACGGAATGCCCGATGGCGAACATCGTCACATAAACGCCAACGTCCTTCAACCGGTAGAGGAAGAAGATAACGCCGAACAGAAACAGCAGATGGTCATAGCCCGTGACCATATGCTTGGCGCCCAGGTAGACGAAGGGAAGGAACAGGACGCCCGAGGTCTCCTGAATGTAGCCCTTGTCGCCGGCCGCCACGCCGTGGGCAAAGGCCGGACCGGCAAGCTCACTCCAGGTCACGCAAACACATGCGCTTAGCAGGGCCATCACAACCAGCCGCCTTGAACTGAGAAAGTCGAGAATAGCCGGCAGGGGCTGTTTTCTGACGCCAGCGCGCATTGTGTGGCAGGAAGGCACAGGCGGGTTTATCACGAGGCTGCCTCTCCCCTGCTCGCTGCCTGAGCCATGCCGTTGGCGCCAACGTCCCTGCGCCGCCAGCTGGCGACGCCATGAGCAAGGCGATAGAGCGCCGGCAGAACCAACAGGGTCAGGATTGTCGAGGAGACGATGCCTCCGATCACGACCGTCGCCAGAGGACGCTGCACTTCGGCGCCGGCGCCAACGTTGAACGCCATCGGAATGAAGCCGAGGCTCGCCACCAGTGCAGTCATGAGAACGGGTCTGAGGCGCGTAAGGGCGCCCTCCCGAATAGCTTCGTCAAGTGTTCTGCCCTCCTCGCGTAGAGACCGGATGAAAGTCAGCATGACGACGCCGTTCAGCACCGCAACGCCGGACAGAGCGATAAATCCGACACCGGCCGATATTGAGAGCGGCAGGCCTCTCGCCATCAGGGCAACGACGCCGCCAGTCAACGCCAGCGGAACGCCGGAGAATACGACAAGTGAATCTCGCACCGACCGGAAGAGACCATAGAGCAAGCCGATGATCATCAGCAGGACAACCGGAACGACCAGGGCAAGACGCTGGGCGCCAGAAATGAGCTGCTCAAACGTCCCGCCATAGTCGATCCAATAGCCCGCCGGAAGATCAACTTCTGCCGCCACGCGCTTCTGCAACTCCGCAACGAAGGACCCAAGATCACGGTCACGGACATTTGCGGTGATGACAACGCGGCGCTTGCCATTCTCACGGCTGATCTGGTTCGATCCAATCGAGAGTTCGATCGACGCGACCTCCTGGAGCGGAACGAATCCACGCATCTCGCCATCGCGAACCGGCAGCGGAATGCGCAGCCGGCCAATCGAGCTGACGTCCTGGCGCAAGCCTTCCGGCAATCTGACGATTACGTCGAAACGCCGATCGCCTTCGAAGACCTGGCCGGCCTCGACGCCACCGAGTGATGCGCCGACGACGGCCTGCACATCCGCGATATTGATGCCTAGGCGCGCCAGGGCAGCCCGATCCGGCGTGATCTGCATGACTGGAAGACCTGTGACCTGTTCGACCTTGGCGTCCTCAGCGCCCGGAACCGATGCGACAAGACCTCCAATCTCGTCTCCTACCGAAAGTAGCTGCTCAAGATCGTCGCCAAACACCTTTACCGCGACGTCGGAGCGCACGCCCGAAATGAGCTCGTTGAACCGCATCTGGATCGGTTGCGTGAACTCGTAATTGTTGCCCGGAATGCGTATGACCGCCGCCTCGAGTTCCGCGACGAGTTGCATGCGCGCCTTGTTCGGGTCCGGCCATTCCTTTCGCGGTTTCAGAAGCACAAACGTATCGGCCACGCTCGGCGGCATCGGATCTGTCGCGATCTCTGCGGTGCCGATTTTCGCAACAACCCTCTCGACCTCCGGGAATTCGCGAATCCGGCTCTCGAGCGCTTTCTGCATGGCGACAGCCTGCGACAGGCTCGTGCCCGGAATGCGCAGCGCATGGAGTGCAATGTCTCCTTCGTCAAGATTCGGAATGAACTCTGATCCCATTCGCGACGCCAGCGCGCCGGCCAAGCCGACCAGAGCAACGGCGGCGATGACGACGGCCACCCGGAACCGCAATGCAAGATCGAGGACAGGCTGATAGCCCATTCGCGCGCCACGCATGACGACGCTTTCCTTCTCCGAGACCTTGCCCGTGACGAACAAGGCGATTGCTGCCGGAACAAAGGTCAGAGACAGGAGCAACGCAGAGCTCAAAGCGAGCACCACGGTGAACGCCATCGGATGGAACATTTTCCCTTCGACACCCGAGAGTGCGAAGATCGGAACGTAGACAAGCGTGATGATCAAAACGCCGAAGATGGATGGCTTGATGACCTCCGAGGTGGCGGCGCCCGCCAGCGAGAAGCGCTCATCTCGCGTAAGCAGCCTCCCAAGGCGATGTTGCTCCTGTCCAAAGCGTCGCAGGCAGTTCTCGACTATGATGACGGCGCCATCGACGATCAGCCCGAAGTCTAGCGCGCCGAGGCTCATGAGATTTCCGGAAACACGGTTCTGCACCATGCCGGTGATCGTCATGAGCATCGCAATCGGGATCACCGCAGCCGTGATCAGCGCTGCTCGAATATTTCCGAGCAGGAGGAAAAGAACGGCGATGACAAGCAGCGCGCCCTCGACCAGATTCGTCTCGACGGTCTTGATGGCGCGATCGACCAGTTCGGTGCGATCGTAAATCGGCTTGGCCACAACGCCAGACGGCAGCGCAAGCGCGGCGGTTCTCAACTGTTCGGCAACAGCCTGGGCGACGG
>JAWXBJ010000176.1:0-22391 GCA_034439955.1 Alphaproteobacteria bacterium | reverse complement strand
GACACGCTTTCCCAGCACCGCTCGGCCATCGAGGCGGCGCAAGCCGCAGGCGCCAGGCGGATCGTCTATACCAGCCACATGGCCGCCAGCGCCGCCTCGGCCTTCCCCCCAATGCTCGACCATGCCGCGACCGAGGACATGCTTCGTCAATCGGCGCTGGCCTGGACCGCACTTCGCCACGGTTTCTACGCGGCGAGCGGCATCGCCCTGATGGGAGACGCTCTGAAAACGGGGGAGATCGCGGCGCCGGCCGACGGCAAGGTGTCGTGGACAGCGCATGCCGACCTGGCCGAGGCCGCCGCGATCATCCTCGCGGAAGAAGGGACATATGAAGGCCCGACGCCGCCCTTGACCGGATCACAGTCGCTCGACCTTGCCGACCTTGCCGGTATTTCGGCGGACCTGCTGGACCGCCCGGTTCGCCGGCAGACTCTCAGTGACGAGGACGAGCGGGCAGGACTGATTGCGCGCGGGGCGCCCGAGCGGGCGGCGGACATGGTGCTCGGCCTCTATGTCGCCAGCCGGAACGGCGAGTTCGCCGCTGTCGATCCAACGCTTGAGCGGCTCCTGGGTCGTCGTTTAACTGGAATGCGGGACCTGATCGCCGCGAAGATCGCCAGCTAGGGCAACCTCTCGTCCGCCTGGAAGCAGACAGGTTGCGCTACACGTTCGAGATGGAGCATCGTTCTGCGGTCAAACGGATTCAGTTTGATCGAAGGATGCTCGATGCGCTTGCCGCCTGCCGCCAGCCCTACCCAGGAGGAAACACCATGCCCTATGCCCCGTTCGATCTCAACGGCAAGGTGGCGCTCGTCACCGGCGGCAATCGCGGCATCGGACTTGGCATGGCGACGGCGCTCGCCGAGGCCGGCGCCAGCGTCGCCATATGGGGATCGAGCGAGACAAACAACGCCGACGCCGTGAAGCGGCTGGGCGGCCGCGCCAGGGCCTGGACCGTCGATGTCTCAAATGAGGCCCAGGTCGCCGCCGCCATGCTCGATGTCGTCAAGACATTGGGCCGCGTCGACAGCGTCTTCGCCAATGCCGGAATCGGAGGCGGCGCCAAATCCTTCTCCGAGTTTCCAACAGAGACCTGGCGGCGCGTGCTGTCGGTCAATCTCGACGGCGTTTTCTTTACCCTGCGCGAAGCCTGCAAGCACATGGTCGCCCGGGCCAATGCCGGCGATCCGGGCGGGTCCGTGGCGGGCGTCGCCTCCCTTGCCGCCATCGAGGGCGCCGCGCGCAACGAGGCCTACGCCGCCACCAAGGGCGCGGTCGTGTCGATGATCAAGTCGATCGCCGTCGAACATGCCCGCTACGGCGTGCGGGCCAACTCGATCCTGCCCGGCTGGATCGCCACCGACATGACGAAGACCGCGCAGGACAACCCCGCCTTCGCCGAAAAGGTTCTGCCCCGCGTGCCGGCCCGCCGCTGGGGCGAGCCTGCCGACTTCGGGGGCCTCGCCGTCTACCTGACCTCCAGCGCGTCGAGCTATCATTCGGGCGACAGCTTCGTGATCGACGGGGCCTATTCGATCTTCTGAGGCTCTCCCCCCGGCCCCGTCACCAAACTGCGATGTTGCGGAGGCATTGTCGTACGAGACTATTCGGAGGGACCCGCCATGAAACGTTTTTTGCTTGCGACAGCTGCGCTTCTTGCCCTTGCCGCCCCCTCGGCGGCGCACGAGCCCGGCAAGATCGAACCCCGCCGCCTCGAATTCCCGAAGCTGGCCGACGGCCGCTTTGCGCTTCCGGTCGATCTGCACACCCACAGCGTGTTCTCCGACGGCGCCGTCTGGCCCAACATCCGCGTCGAGGAGGCCCGCAAGGATGGGCTCTTTGCGATGGCCGTTACCGAGCATCTCGAATACCAGCCGCACAAGGCGGACATCCCGCATCCGGACCGCAATCGCTCCTACGCCCTCGCCATCGAGACAGAGACCAGGATCCAGACCGAGGACACGTCCGCCGAGCGACAGAAGCTGATGGTCATCAACGGGTCGGAGATCACCCGGCTGATGCCTCCGGGGCATGTCAACGCCGTCTTCGTCACCGACGCCAACGCGCTTCTCGTTGCGGACGCGACGGAAGCGCTTCGGATCGCCAACGCCCAGGGCGCCTTCGTGTTCTGGAACCACCCCTACTGGACGTCCCAGACGCCGGACGGCGTCGCCCGCCTCCTGCCGATGCATCAACAGCTGATCCGGGACAAGCTCCTGCACGGCATCGAGGTCGCCAATGGCGCAGACATGTCCGACGAGGCGTTCAAGATCGCGCTCGACAACAATCTCACCATCCTCGGCACCTCCGACATCCATGGCCTGATCGACTGGGACTTTGATTTCGCCAATGGCGTCCAGCGCACCGCCACCCTCGTGCTGGCGGACGCGGAAACGCCCGACGCCGTCAAGGCGGCCCTCAAGGCCGGGCGGACTGTCGCGGTCTACAAGGGGTCGCTTGTCGGACGACGCGAGAATGTCGAGGCGGTGATCCGCTCGACGCTGCGCATGGAGGTCGGCGCCGCGCTCGAAAGAACGACCGTCGTGCCGGTCACCTTCATCAACACATCGCCCGTCGATTACCAGCTTGAAAACACCGGCGCCCAAGGGTTCTATGACGCCCCGCACCATTTCCGCGTCAAGGCGCACTCTTCCTTCACGCTGATCGTGAAGGACGTGAAAGACATCGCCGCGCTGAACCTCACGGCGAAGGTGCTCAACACCTATGTCGCGCCCCGCGAACATTTGACGATGACATTCCGGCACAGCCCGAAGCCGAATTAGCCGACCGGGGCGAGAGCCTCGTCCGGAATCCCGGGTAGAGCATTTTCGGCGATCGTAAAGTCGCCGAAACGCTCCAGATTCTCGTCCGGTCGCGTTTTCTGACGGAGAACCGATCCCGGTTGGCCTGAAAGCGCTCTAGCCGGGCGTCCAGCCCCGATCAAGGCCCTCGCCCGAGCGGCGGCGCCTTGATATGACTGCGGATCGAATCCCGAAGGATGCTGCCGCCATGACGAAGCTTCACAAAACCGTGGCAGCGGCGCTCCTCGCCAGCCTGGTGCTTGGCGCCTGCCAGCCAGAGGCGAAAACGTCCGCGTCCACAGACGGAGTCCTCACCATCGCGCCCTTGCAGCCGGCCTACCGCATGCTGGACAATGGCCTCAAGGTCTATTCCCTGCCCGACGCCAGCACCGGCAGCGTGTCGGTTCAGGTCTGGTACGATGTCGGCTCGAAGGACGATCCGGCCGGACGCTCGGGCTTTGCCCATCTTTTCGAGCATCTGATGTTCAAGGCGACGTCCAACATGCCGGCGGAGATGTTCGACCGTCTCACCGAAGACGCCGGCGGCTTCAACAACGCATCCACCTGGAATGATTTCACCAATTACTACGAGATGGTCCCGGCCAATCACCTCGAACGCGTCCTCTGGGGCGAAGCCGAGCGTATGGGATCGCTCGTCGTCGATGACGCCACCTTCAAGTCCGAGCGCGACGTGGTGAAGGAAGAGTTCCGCCAGTCGGTGCTGTCCCAGCCCTATGGCAAGCTTTTCTACCTCTACCTCAACCAGTCGGCCTTCGACGTACATCCCTATGGCCGCCCCGGCATTGGCTCCATCGTTGATCTCGACGCGGCAACCATCGACGACGTCCGCGCGTTTCACGCCGCCTATTACCGGCCGGACAATGCCGTCCTGGTGGTCGCCGGCAATTTCGACCAGGCCCAGCTCGACGGATGGGTCGATCGCTATTTCGCACCCCTGAAGACGCCGGATCGCGCCATTCCACGCGTCACCGCCGTCGAGCCGGTGCGGACCGAGGCCCGCGATTTCACCGTCTATGAACCCAACGTACCGCTTCCGGCGGTCATCATGTCCTGGCCCTCGCCCGCTGCGACAAGCCCTGACACGGCTGCCCTGATGCTGGCCGACGCCATTCTGGCGCGGGGCCAGTCCTCCCGCCTCTACAATGCAATGGTGTACGAGCAGAAACTCGCCTCCGAAGTGATCAACAATTTCGAGCTTTCGCAGCAGCCCGGTCTTTATTCGCTCGGGGCGATCCTAAGCGACGGGAAATCCGCCGAAGACGGGCTCGCCTCTCTGAGGGCCGAGATAGCCAAGCTCCGCGACGCTCCGGTCACGGTCGCCGAACTCGACGAGGCCCGCAACGAGCTGATCACGGAAGCCCTGCGCGACCGTGAGACGCCAGATGGCCGCGCCTTCGATCTCGCGCGCTCGGTCATCCTGTTCAAGGATCCCCAGGCTTCTGACGCCCTGCTGGCGAGGCTTCAAACGGTGACCGCAGAAGACATACAGCGTGTCGCCGCCGCGATCATGACCGACGCCAGCTCCGTCACCATCCGCTATCTCCCGGAGGAGATGCGCAACGGCGCGCCGGAAGCCAAGTTCAAGGATTCGGCCGGCATTCAGGCGACGAAAATCGACATCCCGGCCGCCGACATCCCGACCTATACCCTTTCGCCCGAGGGCTCGCGCCTCGCGGCGCCGGCGGCCGCCGAAGCGATCGCCGCGCGCATTCCCGGCGCTTCGGAAAAAACCCTCCCGAACGGCCTGCGCGTCATCGTCGCCAACAAGGCCGGCCTGCCGCTCGTCAGCGCCAATCTCCGGGTCAACGCTGGCGCGGCCTTCGAACAGCCAGGCAGTGCAGGTCTCGCCGCCCTGACCACCGACCTCGCGACGCGCGGGACAGCGACCCGCTCCGCCACCCAGATCTCCAGCCAGGTTGAAAGCCTCGGCGCGACCCTGGGCGCCGGCGCGAGTCTTGATTCGTCCGATATCTCGGCCAGCGGCCGGTCCGACAAGGCCGCCGACATTCTCGCCATCATGTCCGACGTCGTCCAGAACCCTGCGTTCGCCGTGGAAGAGCTCGATCGCGCCCGCCAGGAGACGCTGGACGGGCTGATGGTCGCGCTGCGCCAGCCGTCCTCGATCGGCCGCTTCGCCATGAACCGCGTTCTTTTCGGCAGCGGCGGCTACGGCTCGACGCCGTCGCCGAAATCCATCGCCGCCATCACGCGCGAAGAGGTGACCGGGTTTCACACAAGCCAGTGGCGCCCCGAAAATGCCGTGCTGGTCATCGCTGGCGACCTGACGCCCGAGGCCGGATTCGAGCTGGCCGAGCAGAGCTTCGGCTCATGGGTCCGCCCGGCCGACGGCCCGACGCCGCCGCCGCCACCTTCGCTCCTCGCTCCGGCCGCCAGCCCGCCCCGGTCGATCGTCATCGACGTGCCGGAGATCGGCCAGGCCGCCGTTCTGATGGGTCTGGTGGGGCCGTCACGCACCGACGCCGACTATTTCCCGGCGCTGGTCGCCAACGATGTCCTCGGCGGCGGATACTCGGCAAGGCTGAACTCGGAAATCCGCATCAAGCGAGGTCTTTCCTATGGCGTCCGCGCCCAGCTGCCTTCTCGCCGTCTCAAGGCGCCAATCGTCGCCTCGGCCCAGACGCGTAATGACGCCGTGCCACAGGTGGTCGATCTCATGTCCGCCGAGCTTGCGCGGCTTGGCTCGACCGCCATCCCGCCGGCGGAACTCGAAGCACGCAAGGCCGTGCTGATCGGAGCGTTCGGGCGGGATGTCGAGACCACGGGCGGCCTCGCCGGACAGCTCTCGGCGCTTGCCCAGTTCGGTTTGCCGCTAGACAGGCTGCAGACCTATGCGTCCGACATTTCGGCCGTAACGCCGGAAATGGCCGGCGCCGCAGCCAAAACCCATTACGATGCGACCCGGGCAGATCTCGTGGTCGTCGGCGACGCCAAGGTGTTCATGCGGACGCTTGCGACAAGACGGTCGGCCTTTGAGCGTATCGCAATCGACGCACTCAATCTCGACGCCGAGGCGCTGAAGTAACCGCGCTGCCTGCAGCTAGGCCAGCAGGCCGGCCGTCCGTGCGACCAGGATTGGCGCGAGGATCAACGCGAGGCACATGGCAAGCGCGATGAGGGCGATGGTGGCGCGCTGCGGCGTGAGTTCCATTTCGGCGCCTGCATCGAAAAAGTAGGATCGGATCGTCGGCGGCTCGAAGGATTGCTGGAGGAACCACGGAGCGATCCTGCCAGCAGCCCAGAGGGAAAAAAGCGTGAACGCCACCCCAACACAGAAAATAGCGACGGCGGGAAACAAGTCAGCCAGCAGCGTGTTCAATCAGGTTGTCTCCAACAGCGCAGCAGCTGAATCATTACCTGCGCGATGGGTCAATTGACATTGTCCGGAGTGAAATTGTCCGGAGCGCCACAAAATCGCGGGGAGAACGCCCCGAGCCTGGAGCAGCCTTCGGTCGATCTGGATTGGGCCGATCCTGATCGATCGAAGAAAGTTGCTCTCGTTTCATGGGTGTAGAGCCTGATGCGATCGACCTGATCAAGGCCGATCGCATCAGGCTCTAGCTTTTCAACTTGCCGCAGAACGTCTGGATGCGCCGGCAGGCCTCCTCCAGCTTCTCGGTGGATGTCGCATAGGAAATCCGGAAGGCTGGCGACAGGCCGAAGGCGGATCCGAACACCACGGCGACTTTTTCCTCCTCCAGCAGGGCGGCGGCGAAGGCCTCGTCGTCAACGATGGACTTGCCGCCAGCGCTGGTCTTGCCGATCGCTCGCGAGCAGTCGGGATAGACGTAAAACGCGCCCTCCGGCGTCGGGCAGCTCAGTTCCTCGGTCTGGTTGAGCATGCCCACTACCAGGTCGCGGCGGGACTGGAACAATTTCTGGTGCTTCGGAATGAAATCCTGCTTGCCGTTCAGCGCCTCGACCGCCGCCCATTGCGAGATCGACGACGGGTTCGACGTGGTCTGGCTCATCACCTTCGCCATACCCTTGATCAGGGCTTCGGGACCGCCGGCATAGCCGATGCGCCAGCCCGTCATCGAATAGGCCTTGGAGACGCCATTCATGGTCAGCGTCCGCTCGTAAAGCCGGGGCTCCACCTGCGCGATCGTCCAGAACTCGAAGCCGTCATAGACAAGATGCTCATACATGTCGTCGGTCAGGATCCAGACCTGAGGGTGGCGCAACAGCACGTCGGCGATCTCGCGCAATTCCGCCTTGGTGTAGGCCGCGCCAGAGGGGTTGGACGGCGAGTTGAGGATCAGCCATTTCGTGCGGGGCGTGATCGCCGCGTCCAGCGCCGCCGCCCTGAGCTTGTAGCTGTCGGCGGCATGGGCCTCGGCAAAGACCGGCGTCGCCCCGCACAGTAACGCCATCTCCGGATAGCTCACCCAATAGGGCGTCGGGATCACCACCTCGTCGCCCGGATTGAGCGTCGCCACGAACGCGTTGTAGATAACCGGCTTGCCGCCCGGCGACACGTTGATCTGGCTCGGCTTGTAGTCGAGGCCGTTCTCACGCTTGAACTTTCCGCAGATGGCCTCCTTCAGTTCCGGGATGCCATCGACATCGGTGTATTTGGTCTTGCCTTCCCTGATGGCGCGGATCGCGGCTTTCTTGATGTTGTCCGGCGTGTCGAAATCGGGCTCGCCCGCGCCCAGTCCGATAACGTTCTGCCCCGCCGCCTGCAGCTCGCGGGCTTTTTGAGTCACTGCGATCGTGGCCGACGGCTTGATGCGTTTCAACGCTTCGGAGACAGGCGCGGCGGCCATGGGGCGGTCCCTTTCGAATTTCCTGCGGAGGGCGTCGCGGCGCTGATACGCCAATCCGCCGGGCGGGAGAAGGGCCTGGAAGACGGCAGGTCGCAAGACGCAGTCAGAACAAGGATCGCCCCGACCGAAACGAGGCTAACCGGCCTTCGCCACCACCTCCAGCTTGCCGCATCTGACCGACCGCCCTCGTCCACGTTCGGCCGCCGCCTTGTCTCCCGCCAGAGCCGCGTGGCCGTCGGCGATGACAGCGTCGCCCTGCCTGCGCATATCCGATTCGATCGCCTCGGCGGTGCGAGCGCCTGCCGAATGAACCACATGGGTCATCCAGATGTCGCGGAGTTGCCTTGCATAAATCGCCTGGAGCTGAAAGCCCGCCGCCTGGTCGGCGCTCGTTTCAGGCTTGCGCTCCAGTTGCCGGGCGAGGTCGGCGCCTGCCGCATAGTACTGGCGGCAGGCCAGCGCGTCTTCATAGGTCGCCTTGCTGGAAATCGAGACGCTGGCCTGGTCGGCAAAGGCCGGAGCGGCGCCGGACGCGAGCATCGCTGCGACAAGGAGGACTTTCAGTTTCATGACCGGGTTCCAAGGTTGGGGCGCCGTCAGCCTGACAGCCCCATACCCGCCGATCAACCCGTCAGCTGCGCTGGAACAACCTGCATCCGCCTGGACGCAGACAGATTGCTCTACACTTTTGAGATGGGGCGACTTTCCTCGGTCAAGCGGATCCAGTTTGATCGTGGAACGCTATGCCTGTCGTCGGGCGGTACGCCCCGTTTGAATCCGCACCCGTCCTGGCCTATTTTCCATTGATGGATTCCCCGGACACCCTGCCCGACGCCATCGACGACGCGGCGGCCCCCCCCTCCCGCGCCTCGGGGATCGACATCATCCGCGACAATCTGAGACGACTGCCGACCCGTCCGGGCGTCTACCGCATGTTCGGCGAAGCGGGCGACCTGCTTTATGTCGGCAAGGCCCGCAACCTCAAGAACCGCGTCGGCAGCTACGCCAAGCTCGGCGGGCATACCCAGCGCATCGCCCGGATGATCTCCCTCACGCGCGCGATGGAGTTCGTCGTCACGAATTCTGAAACCGAGGCGCTGCTGCTCGAGGCCAACCTCATCAAGCGGCTGAAGCCGCGCTTCAACATCATTCTCCGCGACGACAAGTCGTTTCCCCACATCCTGATTCGCGAGGATCACGAGGCGCCGCAGGTGCTCAAGCATCGCGGCGCAAAGAAAACCCGGGGCCGCTATTTCGGACCCTTCGCAAGCGCCGGCGCCGTCGAGCGCACGCTCGACACACTGCAGAAGGCCTTCCTGCTACGCACATGCACGGACAACGTCTATTCGACCCGCTCGCGTCCCTGCATGCTGCACCAGATGGGCCGGTGCTCTGCGCCCTGCACGGGCGTCGTGGCGCTGCCCGATTACGCCACACTGGTCGCCCAGGCCGAAGCTTTTCTGGACGGCGATGTGGACGGATTGCTCGCCAAGCTCTCGAACGACATGGAGGAGGCGGCGACGCGCCTCGACTTTGAACGCGCCGCCCGGCTGCGGGACCGCCTGCGCGCCATCGCCTCCGTCCGCTCGACCCAGGGGGTGAACCCGGAAGGAATTGTCGAGGCCGACGTGTTCGCGATCCACTCCGACGCCGGGCAGTCCTGTGTCCAGGCCTTCTTTTATCGCGCCGGCCAGAACTGGGGCGACACGGCCTACTATCCCCGGCACGACAAGGACGATCCGGCGCACTGCGTCCTCGCCGCCTTCCTCGCCCAGTTCTACGATGACCGGCCGGCGCCGAAGATGATCCTGCTGAGCCATGATCTCGACGAGTTCGATCTCATCCAGGAAGCTCTCGAACTCAGGGCCGGGCGCCGTGTCGATATCCGCACGCCCCAGCGCGGAGAAAAGCGCGGCATTGTCGCTCAGGCGACGTTCAACGCCCGCGAAGCGCTTGGCCGCAAGCTGGCCGAGACCCAGAGTCAGACCCGCATCCTGGCCGCCGTGCAGACGATCTTCGATCTGCCAGCACCGCCCAAACGCATTGAGGTCTACGATAATTCCCACATCATGGGCTCGGACGCCGTTGGGGGGATGATCGTCGCCGGCCCCGAAGGCTTCGACAAGACCAGCTACCGCAAGTTCAACATAAAGGACGAGGACCTCGAACCGGGCGACGATTACGGCATGATGCGCGAAGTCATGCGGCGGCGATTTTCGAGGCTGAGGAAGGAGGCGGAGGAGGTGAATGCTCCGCCCACCGGTGCGGCGCCTCCACCTGCGAAACAGGGGGAGGTGGAAGCTGATCCGCAGGATCGGCAGACGGTGGGGGATGCGGTCCCTCGAACTGGGGACGACAAGGCGCCGTCACGCCAACGGCCCGATACCTGGCCCGATCTCGTCCTCATAGATGGCGGGCTCGGTCAACTTTCCGCCGCGCGCGAGACCCTCGAAGCGCTTGGCTTCACCCCCGGCGAACTGAACCTTGTCGCCATCGCCAAGGGGCCGGATCGCAATGCCGGCCGGGAGCAGTTCTTCCGGCCCAACCGCGCGCCGTTCCAGCTCCCGCCATCGGATCCCGCGCTCTATTATCTGCAGCGCCTGCGGGACGAGGCGCACCGGTGGGCGATCGGCGCCCATCGCGCCAGGCGTTCCGCCGCGATCGGCCAGAACCCGCTGGATGAAATCCAGGGCATCAGCGGCCCGCAAGAGGGCCCTGCTGCACCGCTTCGGGTCCGCCAAAGGGGTAAGCCGCGCCAACTTGTCCGATCTCGCTGACGTCGAGGGCGTCAACGAGGCGCTGGCGCGCCGCATCCACGACCATTTTCATGGGGGATGATTCCCGTGCGCTCAGCCGTTCGCCTTCGGGATCGCGATCGCGCCTGGCAATCCGGCATAGCCTGGTGGAGGCCAAGAGGGCCTTCGCCACATTCACGGCCCATTCATGGGCGATCCGTCATCTGCGGGTTCGAGCTATTTTCCCCTGAACAAAGGATGGCGACATGATCCGTCACCTGCCGCTCGCCGTCCTCGTCGCGGTTTCACTTGGCCTCGCCGCCAGCGCGCAGACGACCTCGCGCGGCGCTCCGGCCCTCGCTACCGCGCATGACCGGCTGACCGACAGCTTCGGCCGTCTGGCGGCGGGTCAGGTCCTGTTCGGCGCCAATGTTCTCGCCGCCACCTTCGAGGCGGCCCTGCTGCGCTCGCGCGAGACAGCGCGAGACGGGTCGGAGGCGATCCCCGACGACATCAGGGAAGCTCTCTTGCCCTTCTATCCCGCCGAACTTCTGGCCGAAGTCCGCTACAAGATTGGGGACGTCTCGCCCGACGGGCTGGCCGGCTTCGCGATCCGCAACGGCAACGCCGCCGCCGTCACCCTCGTCGACACGATCGTCTTCAAGAACGAGACCCACGTAAAGAATCTCGCGCTCTGGGCCCACGAAATCCACCACGTTCACCAATACCGGGAATGGGGCACAGACGGGTTCGCCGCGCGCTATGCGTTCGGCTGGGTCGATGTCGAGAACGAGGCGACCAGCCGGGCGCGGGATTTCGTCAGCTGGTACAAGGACCGCACCGCGAGCCTGCGCTAGCGCCCTTCTCACTTCCAGGCAAAAACTCCAGCCCTTTCCAGTCCTTAGAATCTCGTCCGCGGACGGACGGAAAAATGCACCTCGGTCCAGGAACCTTCTTGCCGGAAGTGGCTTCATAAGACTGTCACAATTGGAGAAGACGATGTCCAAGAAAAGCAAGATGTTGAAGAGATACGCCAAGCGCCGGAGCCTTCCCAAGCACATCGCCGGCGTGAAGATTCCCAAGACTCTTCGCCGCGCGGCCGACACGGAACTGGGCGCCGCGGTCATGGCTGAGGTTCTGATCGGCGCCGCTGGAGTCGCCCTGATGTCGCCCGCGGCGCGCAAGCTGCGGACCCAGATTCAGACCTTCGCCGTGATGGCGGCCCATTCCCTGGGTCAGGCGGCGCAAGGCGCGGCCTCGTCGATTTCCGACACCTTCACGCATCAGGAGCCCGAGCCGCCGCCGTCGAAGCGCAAAGCGAGCCCGTCGGTCGCGGCGGCGCACTGATTGACCGATGGACCGATGACAGCGGGGATGGCTTGGGCTGTCCCCGTCTTCGGTTTGCCCCCGACTTCAGGTGATCGAGGCGATCAGCCAGCCTTTTGCCGCTCGATCCACCGCAAAGCCCTGCCTTCCAGCACTGGCAAAGGCATTGCTGCGCCATCAATCACAACGTCATGGAAAGCGGTCGCGCGGCAAACGCCCGACTATTGCGCTGGCGCCTTCTGCGTCTCCACCCAGCGCCGCACGCGCGCCTCCAGCACGGGCAGTGGAACACTGCCCCCGCCGAGAACGACGTCGTGGAAAGCCCTGTAGTCAAACTTTTCACCCAGCTCTGCACGGGCTTCGTCGCGCAATTTCTGGATCGCGATCATGCCGATCTTGTAGGCGGTCGCCTGTCCCGGACTGGAGATATAGCGACGCACCTCTGAACGCACCGCGCCCTCGGGCACAGGAGAGTTCTTCATGAAGTAATCGACGGCCTGTTCCTCGGTCCAGCCCCTGGAATGAATGCCTGTGTCCAGCACGAGGCGGCAGGCCCGCCAGATCTCGCCGCCAAGCCGGCCGAAATCCGAATAGGGATCGGTGTAGAAGCCCATCTCCTTGGCAAGCGCTTCGGAGTAGAGGCCCCAGCCCTCCGAGAACGCCGTGTAGCCATACTGGGTGCGGAATTTCGGCAGGCCCGTCAGCTCCTGCGCGATCGAGATCTGCATGTGATGGCCCGGACTCCCCTCGTGGAAGGCGATGCTTTCGAGCTGGTATATCGACATCGAACTCATGTCCGACAGGTGCGCGTAGAAGACGCCTGGCCTCGACCCGTCAGGCGTTGCCGACATGTAGTGCTGCGCCCCGCCCGGCTCCTCGCGGAATGCCTCGACGCGGCGAACTTCCAGAGCCGCCTTGGGCAGGATGCCGAAATACTCCGGCAGCTTCCTGGCCATGCCGTCGAGATAGGTCCGCGCGAGGGCGAGGTATTCTTCACGGCCAGCGTCGGTGTTCGGATAAAAGAAGCGCTTTTCGTTTCGCATGAAGGTGAAGAATTCCTCCAGCGTGCCCCCGAACCCGACCGCTGTCTTGATCGTCTCCATCTCGGCCTTGATCCGGGCGACTTCGGCCAGCCCCAGATCGTGGATCTGGTCGGCCGTCATCTCCGTCGTCGTCATCAGGTTGAGCATGGTGTTGTAGTAGTTCGTCCCGTCTGGCAGCGCCGATACGCCCTGCGCTGCCGGCGAGGCGTTGGCGCGGTCCTCGGCGAGCCATGCGCCCAGCCGGTCATAGGCAGGCTTCATTTCCGTCGTCATCGCCGCCGACGCGGCGGCGGTCATACCCTTGGCTTCCTCGGCCGTGATCTTGCCGCCGTCCTGAAGCGCCTTGATCTTGCCCTTGGCGTCCGCGAACAGGGCCGAGTCCGCTCCGGGTGTGAACGGCGCGCCCGTGGTGACGCGCTTGACCTCTCCGATCGCCTGCTCATAGGCGAAGCCCGGCTGGCGAATGCCATCGGCGCCCGAAAGCCTCGCCCGTTCCAGCAGCTGGTCCAGCGCATTGTCGATCAGGCCAACGCGCGCAATGTAAGCCTCCATATCGGCCTTCTCGTCGACCCGGTGGAAGTTGATCAGGAAGTTTGGCAGGCCGGTGTGCGCTCCGCCGCGCGCAAAGATGTAGCGGTGGCGGCGAAACGGCGCCGAGCGCTCGGCCCTGGCCAGCTCCAGCTCCCAGACGTCGTAGGACGTCCTGGCGTCCTCGTTCAGCATGTCATATGCGATCTGCGATTTCATGTCGGCGACGCTGGTCCTGCGCCACGCCAGATCGGCTTCGGCCGCCGCCTCGCTGCGGTCGTCGAGCGCGCCATACTGCTCCTTGCGTCCCTGAGACGTCAGCTCCTCGGGGCTCATCTGAAGCTCTTCCTCGTACTCGGCGTTGAGGTAATCGGTGAGCTTCTGGCTTTCCGCCGCGATCGTCTCGGGCGTCACTTTCGGGGCCGCGTCTTCCGCCGGACCGCACCCGGCCAGCAGCGACAGCAGCGCCGCGCCGCTTGCCAGCGTCCGTCCAAACATCACGCGCATGTCGGCCTCGTCCCCTGATTCCTGGCGCCGGCAAGACGCCGCATCGGCGTATATAGCGACAAGCCGGCGCCAAGAGCCAGTGGGCTTTGCGAACGCGGCCCGGCGACCTAAAGAGTGTAGCTTCAGGAAACTCGGCGGGATCAGGAACAATGCGTTTCACGGGCAAATCGGTTATCGTCACCGGCGCGGCGTCGGGGATTGGCCGTGCGGCCGCCGCACTTTTCGCGGCCGAAGGCGCCAGGGTCATCGCCGCCGACAAATCCTCCGCCGTCTCCGCCACGGCGAGCGCGATCCGTGACGCTGGCGGCCACGCCGACGCCATCGAGATGGACGCCGGGAACGAGGCCGACGTGAAGGCGCTGGTCGCCCGCGCCGTCAGTCTCCATGGCGGGCTCGACATCGTCTACGCCAATGCCGGCATTTCCGGCGGCATGCCCTCCCTCTTCGAGCAGACCGAGGCGGACTGGCGCAACATTCTCCAGGTCAACCTGATCGGCCCGATGCTGGCGATCCAGAACGCAGCCCCGGAAATGATCCGGCGCGGCGGCGGCGCCATCGTCTGCACCGCCAGCGTGGCGGGGTTGCGCTCCGGGGCGGGTAGTCCCGCCTATTCGGCATCCAAGGCCGGCGTCATCAGCCTCGTCGCGCTTGCGGCCCAACAACTTGCCGGCACAGGCGTACGCGTCAACGGCATCTGCCCCGGCCTCATCGAGACCGGGATGACGAAGGAAATTTTCGACCGGGCCAAGGTCCGCGGCACGGAGGACCGCATCGGCCAGCTCAACCCCCTCCGGCGCCCCGGGGTCCCCGAAGAGATCGCGCGTGTCGCGCTCTTTCTGGCTTCCGACGACGCCAGCTACATCAACGGTCATGCGATCGTGGTCGATGGCGGGCTGTCCTCGAGCCTGCCAATCATCCCGCCCAAGGTGAAATGAGACGATGCCCGCGCCCGACCGCGTCCGCGCACTCATCGCGTCCGTCGAGGCCGGCGACTATGTCCAGGCCATCGAGGACTTCTATCACGAGGACGCCATGATGCAGGAAAACGAGCACAAGCCGCGCGCCGGCCGGGCTGCGCTCGTGGCGTTCGAGCAGCGGACGCTGGAACAGGTCAGCATGCGCACGCGCACCGTCGAGCGGTTCGCGATCGAGGGGGACACGGTCTTCATCAACTGGGTGTTCGAAGCCACGGGCCCGGACGGGGCGACCCGCATTCTCGACGAGATCGCGGTCCAGACCTGGCGCGGCGACCGCATCGCGGCGGAGCGCTTCTATTACGATCCGCAGCGATAGATCAGCGCATTGGCGCCTCGGTGCGCCCGTCCAATTCTGACCCGCGCACGTCTCGAAGGTGGTCCACCTACTTCAGCGCGACCAGCGCCGCGCCCGCCGCCAGCAGGACCAGCCCTCCGACCCGCTTGAGGTCCAGCGGATGGACTGGCGCGCCGAACAGTCCAAACTGGTCGATCAGAGCCGCCATGGCGAGCTGCGCGACCACCACGCTGATGACGATGTTTCCGACCCCGAAGCGCGGCGCCAGAAACGTGGCGGTCAGCGCGTAGAAGGCCATCGCCAGCCCGCCGAAATAGGCCAGTGGCGGCGCCGAACCCAGCACGGCAAGGTTGGGCATGGCGGGCCGGAACGCCATCAGCGTCACGCCGACCGCCGCGAAAGACAGCCCCACCGCGATGAGCGAGGCGTGCAAGGGCGACTGGATCGAGCGTCCGAGCGTTCCGTTCAGCGCCGCCATTACCGGGATGAGGGCGCCCGCCAGCCCCGACCACAGCGCATAGAGAATGAGCGTATTGGATGTCATCGCATCTTCCCTGCCGGAGACTCAGCGCCCCCGGGGAGAATGCGCGCCGAACGCGCAAGAGCAAGCCGGTCAGAACCTCGCCAGCAACGCTACGCGAAAATTGCGTCCCGGTTGCGGCGCGACCTCTTTCAGCGGTGAGGCATGGATGCGCACATCCTCGTCCGACAGGTTGCGGCCCTCCAGGATGAGCTGCAGCGAGGGGGACAGCTCGAAGGCCATGCGCGCGTCCACGGTCAGGAAGTCCCCGGTTGGCGTCTCAAACGGCGCGACACGGTCTTGTTCGAACCCGTACTGGGCGCCCAGACGGCCTGAAAGGACGCCGCGTCGCCCTTCGAGGCCAGCGCTGATCGTCGCTGGCGGGATGAAGGGCAGGTTGCCCCCCGCTTCGAACTCCGCCCTCACGATATCGACCGACCCGTCGGCCTGCATGTCGATCCCCGCAACAATTCCGAGCTGGGCGGTCGCCGTGACTTCCCCGCCGGTGAAGTTGGCGTCCTGCTGCGAAAACTGGAATACAGGCAGGTCGCCATCGGGTCCCGGCGTGACGACGCCGGTGTCGCGCAGATAGATGAAGCCGTCGAAATCATAGCGATAGACGCTGCCTTCGATCGACAGGGGGCCGGCCTCCCATCGGATGCTTGCTTCGGCAGTGACGCCGGTCTCGGTCCCGATCGCGCTATCGCCAACCTCGAACTGCCCTGTCGCCAGATGTGGTCCATTGGCGAACAGCTCGACATCGGTGGGCGCCCGCTCCGTCCGGCTGACGGACGCGCCAAGGAAAAGCTGCTCGGTCAGGTGCGCATGCCCTCCGAACGATGCGTTGAAGGCTTCAAAGCTGCGCTCGCCGCCGACGACGTTATCCACTTTGACGTTGTCATACCGCAGGCCGCCTTCAAGGCCCCAGCGCTCCCGCTCATACGCCTCATAAATAAAGACGCCGGCCTGCCTGGTATTGGTCAGCGTGATGAAGGACTCGTCGCCCGTCGCTGCGAAGTCCCGCTCGGAGGCCTGCACGCCAATGCTGCCCTCGAACTCTCTGATCGGCGCATGCTGAAACTCAATGCGGCCCTCGACGCCGTCGTTGGCGAAGGCGGCGCCGGGCTCGCCGGGACTCTCGAATTCCGTGTGCTCATAATCCGCGACCGAGGCCGACGCTTTTAGCGAACGAATGATGCCGGTCTCGAAATTCAGTCCGCCGCGCGCGTCATAGCGCGTCTGCTCCATGTCGATATATGGGCCCACCTCTCCAACAATGCCGTAAGCGTTCTCGGTCCTCCTCACAGCCGCCCCGATGAAGGCGCTGTCGCCCACCCACGACAGTCCGCCGCTCAGACCCTGGTTCTCCACGGCCGAGTTGGGCAGGCTTTCACTGGCGAAGGGCTCGTCGGGGCCGCCGTCCGCGATCACTGCGGCGCGCGCTGTTTCGCTCAGCGCGAAGCCGGGAATATCCACCTCGTCGGCGTCGAGATACGATCCGTGCAGCACGCCCACGAATCCGCCGGCGCTGGCCGTCATGCGGCCAGCAGCCTGCTGGCCCTCGTCGGCGCTGGTCAGCCCGCCATAGAGCTGACCCGACAACGCCCGTTCCGGAAGGGTCTCGACGATCAGCCCGTCAATCACGTTGACGACGCCGCCGGTCGCGCCTCCCCCATAGGCGAGCGCTGCCGGACCGCGTAGAATCTCGATCCGCTCGGCGCCCAGAGGATCAGCCAGCACGGCATGGTCCGGGCTTGCAGCCGACGCGTCGATCACCCCTATGCCATTGGTCAAAACCTGCACGCGTTCGGCGCCGAGGCCGCGGATGATCGGCCGGCTCGCGCCAGGTCCGAACGAGGTCGATGAAATGCCCGGCAACCCTGCCAGCGTATCGCCCAACCCACGATCCAGGCGCTCGACGATCGCTTCCTGGTCGAGGACGGTCGTGCTGGCGATCAGCTCGTCGCTGCTGCGCGCAGGGCCAATTCCGGTGACAACGATCACATCGACCGGGGTCGCAAGCTGAGCCAGCGCAGGGTGGGCGGCGGCGACTCCGAGAGCAAGCATCAGCAACTTCCGCATCAGACGACTCCGCGCACTGTTATATTGTATCGATACATTATATCATTTGGACTCTTCAAGGGGCTCTCGAATATTTCGGTCCGGGCCGGCCGCTGGCGGAGCCGCCCCACTCGAACCGGATGCAAAAGGGCGCTAGAACAACCAGCTGCGAGGGGTCCGACCGATGCTGAAGCACTTGCCGAATGCGCTCACCCTGTTGCGGCTGATCCTGTCGCCCGTGGTCGCGTGGGCGGTCTGGCAGGCCTACGCCATCCCGTCCGTCGCCGCCGCCGATCCCGACACCTACGCCTATGAAATCTCCGGCGCCCAAGCCTGGGCGGTCGCTGCGGCTGTCCTGTTCGTTTTCGCCGCGCTGACAGACCTCTTCGATGGCATGGCGGCGCGCGCGCTCCGGGTCGATTCCCGGTTTGGCCGCATGCTCGACCCGATCGCCGACAAGGCCCTTGTCGGCCTGCCGCTGATCGCCATCTCCATGGTCGCTCACCAGGCCGGATGGACGTCCTGGCCGCTGATTGTGCTCGCCACCGCCATCATCGTATGTCGCGACGTGGCGATCACGCTTCTTCGCCTGGTCTCGTCCGACGGGGAGGGCGCCCGCGTCTCGGCCCTCGCGAAATGGAAGACCGCCATCGAACTCGTCGCCGTCGGCATGCCCATCCTGCTGATCGCCGCGCCGGGTTTCGTGCGCATGCTGGGCCTCGGCGAGTCCTTTGGCGCAGGACCCGGCGTCATGTTCGTCTGGATGGGCGTTCTAACTCTCGCCGCCGTGCTGTCGGCCTATACGGCCTTCCAGTATCTCACGGCGCCTCGCCGCTACTGAAGTCAACGCCCCGGCGCCGTGACTCTCCAGCTTTTCATCCCGGCCCGAAGCGCCCTTCGAGACGCCGCCTTCGGCGGCTCCTCAGGGCAAACTGGAAGCGCTGAAGAGCCGGGACCCATTTGGCAACGGGACCACTGATGAGTGGATCCCGGAAAGCGCCGCGCGCTTCCGGGGTGACAATGTGCGTGAGGGCCAATTGCCGTTGGTACGACTTGGAGGCGGATCGCCTGGGGGATCGCGAAGCGACTGATCGAGGCGTGACTCCGTTTCTCAGACGCGTTTCAGGTTCCAGGACCGCGAAGTCGATCGCGGATCGATTTCTTGGCGGCGTCGAGATCGTCCGACAAATCCTTGCGCAGCTCCTTGCGCAGCTTGTCGAGCGCTGCCTTGGCTTCCTCCGCCGCGTTCGCCTGCGTGGTCCGGGCGAAGTCAGCCATGGACGGCCCCGACAGCGACAAGCCCTGCGCGCCTTCGATGTCCCCGACGGTCCAGAAATGCTCGGGCGAGGAAAACGTGGTCAGCGTGTCGAAGGGCAGCTTGAAATAGCCGCGTTCGGCCCAGCCCGAACCCCATGAATTACGCACGATCCAGTAGCGGCCAGGCTGGTCATAGCCGACGATCAGCATGGCGTGCCCGCCGGCCTGCGGTTCGGCGCGGCCCTTGGGGCCCGGCATTATTCCGGTCTTGGCGGCTTCTTCGTAATAGCTTCCGGGAATGTACGTGCCGAACACCACAGGAAGGCCGGCCGCGACGGCCTGCATCGCGGACTGGCCCAGCGGCGAGCGCGCATACTGGAATGCCTCGTGCTTGGCGGCGTTTTCATAGACCTCTTGCCCGGGAAGCGCCGTCACGTTTTCCTCGTCGAAAGGCCAGATCCGTTCCTCGCAGGCGCCATAGGCCAGCATCGCTGCCATCACATGATGGATATGACTGCCGCAATCCATGAGCTGCGTATCGGCGAGCTTGCGGGCGTTGAAATAGACGAACAGCCGTGAGAGATCGGTGACGCCCCTTCCCGCCTTGCGCTGATGGTATTCGAGCGCGCCTACAATGGCGTTTGCGGTGCAGGAATTGGTCTTGAGCTGGTCTTCGACCGGCGAACAGTAGGCCCGCATATCGACCCGGTCCGGCAGGCTGGAGCCTGGCGCCTGAAGGATCGGCGCCTTGACGGTGCGCCCTTCCATGAGACAGCCAGTCAGCGACCGGCCATTGACCGAGTATCCCGTGCAATAGCACGATCCGGTGCCATCGGGATAAACCGCCCCGCATCTTTGGCACTGAACGTCGCCATAGGCCTTGCCGCTCATGGTCGATCTCCCCTTGTCGCCGCTCTTGGATCAGCCCGCCTTCACGTGAAGGCGGACAAGCTGATGGATTTCAGACTGCCAGGCCAAGTTGTAGGTGTCAGATTAGACGCTCTTTGCTTTTGGGTCACGGGCACGGCCCGCCGGCCTGATGGTTGATGTGGAACTGCGCGCGGATCGGGTTGCCGTAAGCGTCCGTCGTCCCGTAGCCGACATGACAGCCTCCGTCATAGGCGCCGCTGCCATAGCCGACGACCGCGCCATAATTGACGAGTTCGAAACTGAAGTTCGATCCGCTGAACTGGCCCCGGGCCACGAGACCCGTCAGCGCACCCGATGTCGCCTGCCCCTGCAGCGCGCCTTGCGGCGTCACGCTCACCGCCCACGCATTGCCGAAATCGTCCGCCCAGTAGCCGCTGAAATTCTGGTACCGGATCCCCTGAGTCACAGGAGGCTGAGGGACGACGACGCCAGAGTCTGCGCCAGAATCCGCGCCAGAATCGGCGCCAGAATCCGCGCCAGAATCGGGAACGAAGGTTTCTTCGATGTTCGGTTCGTCGTCACCGAGGGCGGACTGATCTTCCTGGAACCCGCCGCCAAAATCATCGTCGTCCCAGGCGCTGGTCATCTGCGTGACTCCCTGCGCAATCGCCACGAGGCCGACGGCCGCCGCCGCGCCCATCCACCAGCGCCGGTCGATCGACTTGAAGTTGAATTTCGGCAGAACGGGTGGCGGGATAACAGGACCTGGATCAGGCTTGGGAATGTCAGGCGTCGGTTTCAATTCCGGCCCGAGCCGCACGGCCTCGTTGAGAATGCCGCGATACTCCGCCACCGTCTGCGGCCGCACGCGCGGATTGTTGGACAGGCCGCGCTCGATCAGCTTGTCGACGCCCACCGGCACGTCGCCACGCCCGCCGCTCGGCGGTTGCCAATGCCCCTTGGGCACCACGCCAACCAGCAGCTCGTAGAACATCACCGACAGGGAAAAGAGGTCGGCAGACGCCTGTGCCGCGTCCGGAGAGGTGATCTGCTCCGGCGCCATATACTCGGCGGTGCCAAGGCTGGTCGAGCCGGTATCGCCCGCCCCCGCGACCCGCGCGATGCCGAAGTCCAGCACTTTCAGCCTCACACCTTCGTCGGTGGGCTCGGAAAGCAGGATGATGTTCTCGGGCTTGAGGTCGCGGTGCACGACGCCCGCCTTGTGCGCCGCCTCCAGCCCCGACAGGATTTCATTGATGATTGCACCTGCCGTCTTCATCGGCCAGTCGAGGCCCGACTGCATCCGCTTCTGGTTCCAGGACCGAAGCGAGCGTCCCTCCAGCATCTCCATCGACATGTAGGGCTGACCGCCCGCCTCTCCGACGTCGTACACGGCGACGACATTGGGATGCCGGATGTCGCGTGAAGTCACCCCCTCGGCGATCAGCCGCTTGACCGCGTTATTGCCCGCAAGCCGGTCCGCCCGGATCAGCTTGAGCGCGACATCCTTGCCCACGACCCGGTCGTGCGCCCGATAGACGACGCCCATGCCGCCCTGACCGACCAGAGCCGCGATCTCGTAGCGGTCGGCGAACACGAACCCCGCCGGAAGCACGGCCTGCGCCGCGCCCGCGCCCTTCGTCAGCCCCGTGTCGATCGTGTGCATGGCGCCAAAATCGATCTGCGGTTCGCCAGCCGGCTCCCTGGCGGCGAGCGCCTTGCCGCACTCGCCGCAGAATTGGGCGTTGAGAGGATTTTGCGCCTGACAGTTCGGACACTTCATGGCGCAGCCTTCTCCATTCCGGTCAGTGGATCGGGACCGTAGGGGTTGTCACCCACCGTGCCGCGCTCGAAGCCGACCTTGTTGCCGGCGGCCAGCCAGCTTCCGCCGCTGCGCCCGAGATCATGCAGGCGCCGGCTGGTGACGGCGAGGCTGGGAGGTATCAGCAACAGAATGACCACCAGCGACGTCATGGGTACGAAGGCGCCATAGCCCACATACTCCGCCGACACGCTGGAATCGAATCCGATGGCGACGAGGATGAATACCAGGGCGTAAAGCGTGAATCCCCAGTACTCCTTGCGGTGCGCCCGGCCCTTGCCGTCGGCATAGCGCCGCATGCAGTGCATGAACCACCCCCAGTGGCTTTTCTGTCCCGCCGGCTGCTCATGCGGGTCGTCGGCGGCGGGTTTTTTCGGTTTGAAGATTTCGAGGATGCGATCGAGTTCGACATTGACCGGCGGAGGTCCAGGCGGCGGCTTCGGCCGGCCAGCGATCGCGCCGTCCAGCGCTTTCAGATAATCGGCGACGGTTTGCGGCCTCGACCTGGGATTGTTCGAGAGGCCTTTCTGCACGAGGTCGTCGATGCCGGAGGGCACGTCGCCGCGTCCATGGCTGGGAGGCTGCCAATGACCCTGCGGCACAACGCCGACCAGCAGCTCGTAGAACATCACCGAAAGCGAATAGAGGTCGGCCGACGGCTGGGCGGCGTCCGGCGCCGTGATCTGCTCGGGCGCCATGTAGCCCCGCGTCCCGAGGCTGGTCGCGCCGGTGTCGGCGCCGCCGCCCGCGCGGGCGATGCCGAAGTCGAGCAACTTGAGCCGCACCCCGCCATCGGTCGGCTCCGACAGCATCATCACGTTCTCGGGCTTGAGATCGCGAT
>JAWXBJ010000175.1:0-19158 GCA_034439955.1 Alphaproteobacteria bacterium | reverse complement strand
CGTGAACACGCGATACGACAAGACAGATTCAAGCTATGCAGCAACCTGGAACATCGCCGCCACCATCATCGCCTTGCGGTAATTGTCCACAGAGCCTAGCTGGCCGGGGCCTTGGCAGTTTCGTTACGCCACGCCTCAAGGAAGGCCCGAGCGTGTCTCGCGTCGAGCGGTCCACGCAGCGATTTGACGATGACGCCCTTTGCGTCGATCAAGAAGGTCTCGGGAACGCCGCTGATCCCGAAGGCGATCGAAACGTCTCCTGCCGGATCGAGGGCGACGCGCTCGAAGGGATCGCCGTCCCGGGCCAGAAGGTCCGTTGCGAGCCCGGGCTTGTCCTTGTGCAACACGCCGACGATGGCGACACCCTCCGATTCGAGGTCCAGCAGCAAGGGATGCTCCGCCCGGCATGGCGTGCACCATGTCGCCCAGAAATTGACGAGGACCGGTCGCCCGCCCAGCCTGGCGAAATCGACGGCGCCGCCCGCGAGGGCCGGCGCGCTGACATCCGGCGCGGGTCGCGCCGGCGACGCAAAACTTCCCGGCGCGGGATCGTCGCTGGTAAGGCGGGACAGCGCCACGACGACCAGCGCGGCCAGCAGCGCCAGCGGTACAAGGGCCATCCAGCGTTTCACTTGGCGGCGCCCTTTTCTCCATCAGGCTTTTCGAACGCATCCAACTTCTGGCGCGCCCGGGTCACGCGCAGGACCGACCACGCCACCACCCCGATCAAAA
Source organism: Alphaproteobacteria bacterium (assembly GCA_034439955.1). Lineage (GTDB taxonomy): Bacteria > Pseudomonadota > Alphaproteobacteria > Caulobacterales > Hyphomonadaceae > UBA7672. The sequence goes on along the minus strand of JAWXBJ010000175.1, from coordinate 18,426 downwards.
GCGCGGCGGCGATGCCATAGCACCAGAAGACATAGGGCGCATACTTGTCATAGTTCAGCATGTCTCAGCCCGCCGCCAGCTTGCGCTGCATCATCATCTCGGCGCGCGTCATCATGATCTCGGCGCGCATGTTGATCAGCGTCAGGCCACCAAACAGGGACAGATAGCCGAGCGCGACGATGTACATCGGCACCTTGAATCCATAAGGCGCATTGTTGTCCTCGGTGAAGAAGGTCGCCGGCTGGTGCAGCGTGTTCCACCAGTCGACCGAGAAGTGGATGATCGGCAGGTTGGCCGCTCCGACAAGGCAGAGGATCGCCGCCGCCCGCGCGGCTTTCTGCGGCGTCTCCATCGCCTGCCAGACCGCGAGATACCCGAGATAGATGAAGAACAGGATCAGGACCGATGTGATGCGTGCGTCCCACTCCCACCACGTGCCCCAGATCGGATAGCCCCAGATCGATCCGGTGATGAGGCCGAGCGCCGTGAACACCGCGCCGATGGGCGCCGCCGATTTCGCCGCAACGTCCGCCAGCGCGTGGCGCCAGATCAGCGAGACGAAGCTAGCGCCCGCCATGAAGGCAAAGGCGAACATTGACAGCCACATCGAGGGAACGTGGACAAACATGATCCGCGCGGCGTCGCCCTGACGCACATCCGCCGGCGCCACGAACAGACCCATGTAGACGCCATAGAGGATCATTCCGCCGCCCAGCATCGTAAAGCCCCAGGCGAAGGGTTTCGAGATCGCCATGAAGCGGTGCGGGTTGGCGAACAGGGACAGGACGGCCATCGTCACTCCTTCATCAGTCTATAGCCGCGCGCAAGGCCAGCGCCGCTGCGAAGGGCGAGAGCGCAACGCCGAACAGGGCGGCGGCGGCCGTCAGCATTAGCGCGGGACCCCAGTCACCTCCAGCGGCAGCTGCATACATGGCGGCGGCGCCGAAGATCATCGCGGGAGAGTATAGCGGCAGCGCGACCAGCGCTATCAGGAGCCCGCCACGCCGCACGCCCGCCGCCAGCGCCGCCCCGATCGCGCCGAAGAAGAAGAACGCGGCCGAGCCGATCGCCGAAATCAGCGCCACCATCGGCGCGGCGGCGACCGGGCCCTGCAGCATGATCCACAAGACCGGCGAGACCAGAGCCAGCGGCAGGCCGGTCGCCACCCAGTGCGCCGCCGTCTTGGCCGCTGCGATCCCTTCCAGCGCGACGCCGGAACCCGCATAGGCGTCGAGCGTGCCATCCTCAAGGTCGGCCTGAAACAGGCGCTCCATCGGCAGGAGACTGGACAGGGCGAGCGCGATCCAGATGACACCGGGGCCTGCAGCCTTCAGCAGGTCCGATTCCGGTCCAAGCGTGAGGGGCGTCAGGCTGCAGGCGGCGGCGAAGAACCCCAGCGGCAGGGCCGCGCCCCCGCCTCCAGACCATGCCAGTTTCAGTTCGCGCAAGAAAGCGGCGCCCGCCCCTTTCAACTTCATGAAAATTCGCCCGCGTCGCCGCCTTTGAAGCCGCCGGGGGCCAGGGCGCACCCAGCGGCCTCGGCAAGATCAAGCGTCCTCGCGCCCGCAAAGCCGGGTCCATGCATCGCGACAACCGTGATTCCGCCCTCCGCCGCGTGCTCCGCGATCAGTTCCTCCACCCGCGTGCGCCCTTGCGCGTCCAGCGCCGCGACCGGCTCATCCAGCAGCCAGACCGGTCGCGGTTCGATCAGAAGACGCGCGATGGCCAGCCTGCGACGCTGCCCGGCCGACAGGCCGCGTCCCGGCACGCCGGCCCGCGAGGCGAGGCCCATCCGGTCGAGCGCCTGGACGGCGACTTCATCGTCCCGCCCGAAAAACCGCGCCCAGAACAGCGCCTGGTCTCCCGCCGTCTCGTTGGGCTTGATGGCGTCGGAATGACCCAGATAGTGGCGAGGCGCCTCCTCTCCCTTCTCACCTGGCGCGCCCGAGTAATGCACGGTCCCGGCGAAGGGGCGTGTCAGCCCCGCCAGGATGCGCAGCAGGGTCGATTTTCCAGACCCGTTGGCCCCTCTGAGTTCCAGCACCTCGCCCGCGCCAAGACGCAGCGTGACGCCGTTGAACAGCAGCCGAAGCCCCCGCGAGGCGGCAAGATCGTGGGTCTCGATGACCCGGGACGACGCATCGATCATGGCGGATTCGTTTACCCTTCGGGGCTCAATTGCTTACCCACGCGGGTTCCTATACGAACGCCGCCAGAGCGGGAGGCGGGCAGTTCTCCAGCCTTCATTTCCGAAATCCCGGAAGGGTGTTTCAGCCATGCCGTCCCTTGACAGCTACAAGTCTCGCCGAACCCTCGACGTGGGCGGCAAGTCGTATGCCTATTACAGCCTGGAGGCTGCCGCGCAAAACGGACTGGGCGACATTTCGCGGCTGCCCTGCTCGCTCAAGGTGCTGCTGGAAAATCTGTTGCGCTTCGAGGACGGCAAGACGGTCACCCAGGCCGACATCAAGGCGTTCGCCGGATGGCTCAAGGACAAGGGCTCGGCGGAGGTTGAGATCGCCTACCGCCCGGCCCGCGTGCTGATGCAGGATTTCACCGGCGTTCCCGCCGTCGTCGATCTCGCCGCGATGCGCGACGCGGCCACCAGGCTCGGCGCGGACCCCAAGGCGATCAATCCGCTCGTGCCAGTGGATCTCGTGATCGACCATTCGGTCATGGTGGACTTTTTCGGCAAGCCCGCCTCATTCAAGCAGAACGTGAAGCGCGAGTACGAGCGCAACATGGAGCGATACGAGTTCCTGCGCTGGGGCCAGTCGGCCTTCGACAATTTTCGCGTGGTGCCGCCCGGCACCGGCATCTGTCACCAGGTCAATCTCGAATACCTCGCCCAGACCGTCTGGACCAAGGAAGAGGATGGGGAGAACGTCGCCTTCCCCGACACCTGCGTCGGCACCGACAGCCACACCACAATGATCAACGGCCTCTCGGTGCTCGGTTGGGGAGTGGGAGGGATCGAGGCTGAAGCCGCGATGCTGGGCCAGCCTGTTTCGATGCTCATTCCGGAAGTCATCGGCTTCAAGCTCACCGGCAAGCTGCCAGAGGGCGCAACTGCGACCGACCTTGTGCTCACCGTGACGCAGATGCTGCGCAAAAAGGGCGTCGTCGGAAAGTTCGTCGAATTCTACGGCGCGGGCCTTGGCAGCCTGTCGCTGGAGGACGAGGCGACGATCGCCAACATGGCGCCGGAATATGGCGCGACTTGCGGCTTCTTCCCGATCTCCCAGGAGACGATCAATTTTCTGTCTGCGACCGGCCGGCTTGCCGAGCGCGTGGCGCTTGTCGAGGCCTATGCGAAGGCCCAGGGGATGTGGCGCGACGCCATGCCCGAGCCGGTGTTCACCGACACGCTCGCCCTGGACCTCTCCACCGTGGAGCCGTCAATCGCCGGGCCCAAGCGCCCGCAGGACCGCATTGTGCTGCGGGAGGCGGCCGACAGCTTCGTGCAGGCGCTCGACAAGGAATTCGGCCGCCTGGACAAGGCCCATGTCCGCGCCCGGGTCGAGGGAGAGGAATACTCGATCGGGCACGGCGACGTCGTGATCGCCGCCATCACATCCTGCACCAACACGTCTAATCCTTCCGTGCTGATCGCCGCGGGATTGCTTGCGCGCAACGCCCGCAAACGCGGTATTTCAAGCCAGCCCTGGGTCAAGACATCCCTCGCGCCCGGCTCGCAGGTCGTGACCGACTATCTGGTCAAGGCCGGCCTGCAGGAAGACCTTGATGCGCTCGGTTTCAACCTTGTCGGGTATGGCTGCACCACCTGCATCGGCAATTCGGGGCCGCTGCCGCAGACGATCTCGGCCGCCATCGCCGAGGGCGATCTGGTGGCGACCTCGGTGCTTTCCGGAAACCGCAATTTCGAGGGGCGCGTCAACCCCGACGTGCGGGCCAACTATCTCGCCTCGCCGCCGCTGGTGGTGGCTTATGCCCTCGCCGGGTCGATGAATGTCGATATCACCCAGGACGCGATCGGCTATGACGGCGAAATGAGCCCGTCTACCTGTCCGAGATCTGGCCCTCGACCCAGGAAATTGCCGACACCGTGCGCAAGGTCGTCAGCGCCGAAATGTTCGCCTCGCGGTATTCGGATGTGTTCAAGGGCGATGAGCAGTGGCAGGCGATCAAGGTCGAGGGCGGCGCGACCTATGGCTGGCCGATGGCGTCCACCTATGTGCAGAACCCGCCCTATTTCGAGGGCATGACGATGACGCCTGAACCTCTCACCGACATTGAGGGCGCGCGCATCATCGGAATTTTCGGGGACTCGATCACCACGGATCACATCTCTCCGGCGGGCGATATCGCCGTGTCGGGTCCCGCCGGCAAGTATCTGCGTGACCACCAGGTGCCTGTTTCCGACTTCAACTCCTACGGAGCGAGGCGCGGCAATCACCAGGTCATGCTGCGTGGCACCTTCGCCAACATCCGGATCAAGAACCACATGGTTCCGGGCGTCGAGGGCGGCGTCACGCGGCACTTCCCTGACGGCGAGCAGCAGGCGATTTACGATGCGGCGATGCGCTACGTCGCGGACGGCACACCTCTCGTGATCTTCGCCGGCAAGGAATACGGCACCGGCTCCTCTCGGGACTGGGCGGCCAAGGGAACCCGGCTGCTGGGCGTTCGCGCGGTTTTCGCCGAGAGTTTCGAGCGCATTCACCGCTCCAACCTGATCGGCATGGGCGTGTTGCCGCTGCAATTCGCCGAAGGGGTGAGCTGGCGATCGTTAACGCTGACCGGGGCGGAAAGCGTGTCGATCCGCGGCGTCGCCACCCTCCTGCCGCGACAGATCGTTATGGTCGATATCGCTTATCCTGACGGCGCGCGTCAGACTTTCGAGGCCAAGGTGCGCATCGATACGGAGAACGAGCTGGATTATTTCCGGCATGGTGGAATCCTGCACTATGTGCTGAGACGCTCGCCTCCGCCTCCCAGAGTCTCACGCCGTCTTGATTGGGCCGTGCGCTAGCCAGCAAGTATCCCATTGGCAATGAACTCGCCCACGCTTTCATTGATCGCCCTTGTCCTCGTGCTCGGGACACCTGTTGCTGGCGCCCAGCGGGCGATTGCGGCCGCCGAACATCCCTCGCGGCCTGTCGTGATCGAGCTTTTTTCTAGCCAGAGCTGCGGCAATTGCCCGGTCGCCAACGAGAATGTCGCGCTTCTCGCCCAGCGCAGCGACGTTGTCGCCATGACCTATCCGGTCGGCTACTGGGACTATCTTGGCTGGGACGACACTTTCGCCAAGCCCGAGTTCACGGCGCGGCAAAAGGAATACAACCGCGCGCTGAAGCATCGCGGACCGTATACTCCCCAGATCGTCTACAGCGGCCGCCTGCACGGCTCGGGCACCAAGCTCCAGCCCATTGGCGAGAAGTTCGAGACGCGCGACCTGACGCCCTACCCCGTCAAGGTCGCGATCGGCGCCGACGAGGTCACAGTGTCGGGTGAGCGCGATGTCGCAGCGACGGTGACGCTGGTCAGATTCCGGCCGGGCATGACGAGCGTCACGCCGGGCGCGGGCGCAAACCGGGGCAAGCCGATGAAATACTACAACCTTGTCACCAGCATCCAAAAGCTGGGTGACTGGAAGGGTGGCGTCGTCAGCTTCAAGGCGACATGCGACCATGGCTGCACGGTGCTGGTACAGGACGCGAGCGCGACGGGCCACGTCGTGGGCGTCGCGGAGAAAAGGTAGATCCACCTGCCCTCAATTGAAGCGGGTTGGCGTCAGCTGGACGCGTCACTCGGGATCGACGATCGCCGCGAGCGGCATGACAAAGCTTCCCCAATCGGTTTCGGTCAGCGCGAACGCCCACCCGGCGGTGCGGGCGTTGACCGCCTCCGAGCCGTTTCCCGCCGCCGACAGGGTCAGCCATCCGCGCTCGTCGCTCAGCCAGGCTCGCGCCGTGATTTCCAGGCCCTGCCGCGTGCGCGTGACGTGGTCGCCTGCGGCCGCCGGGCCGACGATCTCCTTTTCAGCGGCGACATCCGAAGGCGAAAGGCGACTGAGCGCCAGCGCCGGGAGGTTCGGCGCGAAACTGGCCGCCAGCGGGCGCGCATCGAGCGGAGGCGCCAGCTTGAATTGCGCTCCCGATGCGTCCGCCGGGTTCAGCACATACCCGGGAGAACCTGCGGGGCGCACCCGCACTTCGGCGATGTCGGCGGGATCCAGCTCCACCACTTCTAGGTCGAGCCAGCGGGCGCCCCGCTGCAGCGGCGGCATCTCCTCGCCCGTCGCCGCCCATCCCTGCAAATCGTCAGGATCACGCACATAGCTCGATCCGCGCCGATAGCCGACGATCAGTTTCGCGAACACATCTCCCTGACCATTGCCGGCCTCAACCAGGGCGCCCGTCCCGCCTTGCGTGGGGTCGCCCAGTCCTATCCGGTCGAACTTCCGTTCGTCCCGCGTCATTGGACGGGCATAGCGCAGCGACGTCAGCGCGCGCACCATCTCGCCAATGCGCTCCGGCCTCACCCGGTAACCACCCTTCTCGGGCAGAACCCAATCCTCGCCCTCGCGCACGAGGTGGTAGACCTCCTCCGATGTGGTCACCATGATCAGTCGTAGGTCGGCGCTTCGCGCCTCCAGCCCGGGGGCGACCAACGCCCCTACTTCGGACCTCTGCCGGGCCGGAGCGGCAGGCATGAGAGACACCGCCGCCAGCGCCGCCGACGCGATCCCCGCGAGACCGGCCCCAAGGGCGACCCGGCGCCGAGAGGCGCCCGCTGCGTTTTGCATCATGCCACGCCTCCCCGCCTGCGGTTGCGCGCGGCGAAAACGAGCAGGCCCGCAGCCGCGATGAAAAGCGGTGGAAGCCAGACATTGGCGAGTTGCAGCCTCCCCGCCAGTGTGTCGATGTCTCGGCGGAATTCGCGCTCGATAGCTCGCAGCCGGCCGCGTATTTCGGATACTTCCGTTCGGAACGCCGCGATCTCGTCGTCCTGTCGTTCGTCCGTCGCCAGTCGCCGGCCCAGCGCCGCTCCCGCAGCATTGCGCGCTGTCTCGAGTTCGGCAAGGCGGCCTTCCGTGTCCGCGAGGCGCTTTTCAAGGGCTGCCTGTTCTCCATAGAGGCGCTCGCTCGCCACGGCGCGCAGGTCATCCACCCGCGTCATGGGCCGCGACGCCGGCGCGCGTGACCGCAGCGCGACAAGGGCGGGATCGCCGGCCAGATTGTCGAGCGCGTTCAGCACGAAGGCGCCGTTGTCGGCGACGGGCTGGCCCCCATCGGGATTTATGTAGAAGCCATCGTCCAGCATGTCGGCGTCCGCGATCATCACGATCTCCGCGTCCTGCTCGGAAGCGCCGATGTGCGGCGCGGCGGCGGCGATCTCGTCGCGCGCCAGGGCGGCAAGCAACGGATCCTCGGGCACGGCTGACTGCGGCGGTCCTTCGGGGAATGCGGTTTCGATGCGCCCCGACAGCCGGCCCGCCAGGATTTGCCGTGAGCCTAGCGACGAATAGGCGCCAATCACCGCTCGCGGGCCGGGATCGCTGGCCGCGAAGTCGATCGCCATCAGGGATGCGTCGGGCGTCGATTCGACGAGGGGCGTGAAACGGGCGCCTTTTCCGGCGCCCCCGACCCAGCGCCCGGCGGCGCCGAAATTCACCGAGCGCGACAGATCCGCCGTGATCATGTCGTCGCTCGACATCAGCGCGACGGGCGCCGCAATGAACAGGGGCTGCCCCTCCACGACCCGCCGCCCGCCGCCGGCATCCACCTCGACCGGCAAGGCAAGCGTCCGGTCCGCGAGCGCCGAGGCGTCCAGCGTCACGCCCAGAGCCGTCTCGATGCGGCCGAGGGTGGACGTGACAACGGCGCGCGCTCCCTGCCTCGCGAGGGCCGCCCGTGACACGGGATCGAGCGCGATCAGGGCCCGGCCCTTTCGGAGCAGGAACTGGTCGATCTGGTAGAGCTGCCAGATGTCCAGCGCGGGGGGATGAACGATCAAAAGCAGGTCGGCGTCCCTGGGCAGCTGGCGGAATCCGTTCTCGACCGGAATGATCTCGAACGCACGTCTCATCTCTTGCAAAATGAAGGCGTCGCCCTCCCCCGTTCCATCGCCGGAAAATGCCGGCAGCGAGGAGATCACCGCGACGCGCGGCGGGGCCGGATCGTCCAGTTGAGCGACCAGCCGTATGAGATCGTATTCGAGCTGGCCGTCACGTTCCGGGGCGAGAAACGGAATGGCGATCTCGTCGGCGACGGAGTTGCGGCCGATGATTCCGAAATAGAGGGGATCGCCGCCATCGACCGGCGCTGGCGAGACACCCGCTGCGGCGACGCGATCTTCTTCTTCCGAAAAGGGTTCTGGATCCGTCTCGACGATCCGCACCTTGCCACCGCTGCGCACGGCGATCTCGTTGAGGAGTTCGCGGACCCTCGTCCCGTGCATGCGCACCGCCGGAAAACTTGCCGCGACCCCACGCGAATAGACCAGTTCAAGTTCGACGGGTTCGACCAGCCGGCCAAGCACCGTGCGCGCGGACGAGGACAGCGTGTAGAGCCGGGCGCCCGTGAGATCCACACGCGCCGCCGCCAGCCATCGCGCGGACGCGAGGTTCAGCCCGGCGAAGATCATGACCGCGCACACGCTGGCGACTATGGCGAACGGACCGCGCCGCATCAGCCGCCCTTCCTTGACCCGACCCAGATCGCGTTCAGCGTGAGCCACAGACCTATGAAGCCGCCATAGAAAATCAACGCCCGACCCTCCAGCACGCCATGCTGCGCCGCCTCGAAATGTGTCAACAGCGAAAAGGACGCGACAGCCTCGGCCGCCACAGGACCAAAGACCCCGGTGACGCCCGAAGCGACCAGCGGCAGGCCTGACGCGGTGAAGAGGAAGCCCGTTGCGACCGAGAGGACGAAGGCCACTACCTGGTTGCCGGCGACGGCCGACATGGCGGACGCGATCGCAAGATATCCCCCCGCCATCAGGAAGCTCATGACATAGGCGAGCCCGATGGCGGCGTTGTCCGGAGAGCCGAGCCAGTTGACGGACGCCCAAATCGGAGCCGTCATCATCAGCGCGGCGCCCGCGACCGTCCACGCGGCAAGAAACTTTCCAAGCACAAGGGACCAGGTCGGGGCCGGAAGACTGAGGATCAGCTCCAGCGTTCCGCCGCGGGTCTCGTCCGCCCACAGCCGCATCGCGACCGCCGGCATGAAGACAAGATAGAGCCATGGATGAAAGAGAAAGAACGGCGCGAGATCAGCCTGATTGGTGTCGAAGAACCGGCCGATCTCGAAGGTGAAGGCGCCCAGCGCAAGCAGGAACACGGCAATGAAGATGTAGGCGAGCGGCGTCAGGAAATACGCGCGCATCTCGCGCGCATAGACGGCGGAGAGTGCATTGAGCGCTTGCCTCAAGCGGCCTTTCCCCCTCGGGTCAGGGCGTGAAAGGCGTCCTCCAGCCGGCCCGTCGCGGCGCTGGTCGCCAGGCTGGCCGGAGACGCGTCGGCCACGATGACGCCGCCATCTATGACAAGCGCGCGCGAGCACATGGCCTCCACCTCATCGAGCTGATGAGTCGAAATGAGAATCGCCTTGTCGGCGGTCATGCGCGCCACAAGCGCGCGCATGGCGACCTTCTGGTTGGGATCGAGTCCGTCGGTGGGTTCATCGAGCACCAGAACCGGGGGGTCGTGCACGATGGCGCCCGCCAGTGCGACGCGGCGGCGATAGCCCTTCGACAGCGTCTCGATCGGGCGGTTCAGCACGTCCTCGATGCGCGCGTCGGCCGCGACCCGCTCGATCGCCTGGCGTGTCCCAGCCCGCGACAGGCCGTGGGTGCGCGCCAGAAATCCCAGGAAAGCCCTCACCGACAGGTCGAGATAGAGCGGCGCCCCCTCGGCGAGATAGCCAAGCGACATCTGCGCCTTCGTCCGGCGCGACAGGATGGATGCGCCAGCGATCCAGGCGTCGCCGGAATCGGGCTCGAGGAACCCCGCGATCATCCTCATGGTGGTCGATTTGCCTGCGCCATTGGGCCCAAGGAAGGCGACCGCCTCACCCCGGTTCACCGTGAAGCTGACCGCGCTGACAGCGCGTTTCGTGCCGAAGGACTTGACCAGATGATCGACCTTCAGCAATTCCATCGAGGACTCATCGCTGAGACGGGAAGGTTTGAGGGGTAAGGGGTCTAGCCGGACCAGGGAAGCGCGAAACGGTGAAACATCGTCCAGCCTGTCCGTGGGACTGGCGCGGAAAGCGGCTCCGACGCCCTTGAGCGGCTCGGCGGTAGCGGAGCAAGGGCTGCGTATCTGATTGTGCAGTGAGGTGTCGGACGGACCGGCCAGTCGCAACCCTGGGGGGCTGGGGGGCTGTTGGGTCCAGAGTCGGCGTCTTAACCGTCCGCCCGACAGGTTCAATCTGTCGTGCATTGGCGGCTTTGGCTAGCCCGAAATGCGGCCGGATTGCGAAATCTTTTTAATAAATGCACCTTCCGCTCGGCTAGCCCGTGGAGGGAGCCAAGGAAGGTGACATGACCGATCAGCCGGCAGGCTCTGTGTCACAGCAATCCCCTCGTGCGCCAACCCAAATCAGGTTCGACCGCACCGAGCTCGGTCTGATTCTCAGGGTCTATGGCAAAATGGTCGCACTGGGCGAGTGTCGCGACTATGCGATCGGCGCCTTCGCCGATCACGCCGTCTTCTGTTTTCACCGCAGATATTCGGAGGCCCCGACCTGGACGATCGAAAAGCGCCCCGAACTGGCGCGCCGTCAGGGCGCGTATGCTGTCGCCAATGCAACCGGACAGGTCCTGAAGCGGGGTCAGGATCTGGCGCAGGTCCTCCGCGTGTTCGACACGAAACGGTTCGCGGTGGTGAGCTAGAACCGGATCGCTCCGGGTGGAAGCGCTTCTCGCCTATGGCGTGAATCCGTCTCTCACTTGAAGCACAGAGCACGCGAACAAAAGCCCCGGCCGCGAGGGCCGGGGCTTCGTCGTTCAATCGTTTCGTGGACTGGCTCTAATCCCGCGACGACAACAGCATCAGCATGATGCGGAACATGTTGACGAACGAGATGAAGAAGTTGAGCGCGCCCCAGTTGGTCATGACGGCCACCGAGCGGGCGTCTCCGCCGAACTCGTAATAGCCCGACTTCAGCTGCTGGGTTTCAAACGCAACCAGACCGGCCGAGATCACGAAGACCGCGCCCATGATGATCCACTCCATCATCGAGGACGCCGGGAAGAACAGGCTGACGAGCGACAGCGCGATCACGCCCCAGAGCGCCATGATCAGGAAATTGCCGACCCCGGTCAGGTTCCGCTTCGTCGTATAGCCCCACAGCGACAGGGCGGCGAAGGCCGAAGAGGTGATGAAGAAGGCCTTGGCGATCGTGATGTAGGTCGGCGTCATAGCGATGCCGCCGCGCGTCGCCGCGCCAGTCGCCTGCTCCGCCATCATGACCCAGATGCCGAGGCCCAGGCCGATCATAACGACGATCGCCCAATACATGATCCCTGTCGCGAGCGGCGAGGGGTTCTTCATGAAGAACATCGATCCGAGCATCAGAACGATCGGGCCGAACTGGACGACATAGTAGAGGGGCGTGTTAAATACGAGTTCGGTGACGGGCGCGACCGTGCCCGCCACGAAGGCGAGGATGCCCGCGAGCAGGATGCCCAAGGCGAGCTTGTTGTAGACCCCCAGCATGAAGGCGCGCAGGCCGGCGTCTACCGATGTATCGCCAACGCGTGCTCCCTGACGTCCCTGGGCGTACTGGAAGTCGGCCATCTGTGTTTCAACCTCTGTCAAGGACCGCGCAAAAGCGCGGCCGTTCTGTGGAATAATGGGGATTGCAGCCCGGAAATGCAAGCAAAACCGCGCCATATGCGCACCGGCTTCGGCCCGTTCCCGAACTTTGCCTCAACAAGGTAAATCGATCGGCGTCCTGCGCGGCACACCGCCCGAACGCTGCGACAGTTAACACCCGGAACGGGATCCCCGACCGGTCGAGAACGCATCCAATTGGGGCTAACCTCAGACTTGGGCTCGCAATCCAGATTCTGTCGGATCGGTCTTTTTCCGCTCGCGAGGTTGCGATAAATCGCGGCATGTCCCTGCGCCTGTTCGCCGCCATCGCAATCCCCACGGACACCGCCGCGCGCCTGACGCCGCTGCAACGTGACGTCATGGCAGCTTCCTGGCGTCCGGCTGAGAATTTCCACCTGACCTTGCGGTTCTTCGGCGAGATCGACGAGGCGCTGGCCCGGGACCTCGACGACGAGATGGGGCGGATCGTCGAGCCGCCCTTCCAGATACGCCTCAAGGGCGCCGGCAGTTTCGGCGGTCGAGCGCCGGCCTCGCTCTGGATTGCGGTCGAGGCGCCGCCCGTTCTGGCCCGGCTCGCAGCATCGTGTGAAAAGTCAGCCCGCCGTGTCGGGCTCGCCCCGGAGCGTCGCGGTTTCACCCCTCATGTCACTCTTGCCTACTGCCATGGCACGGCCGACTACGACGCGGCCGCCTTCATGGAGCGCGTCGGGGCTTTCGAGTGCGAGCCCTTCTGGGTCGATCATTTCGCCCTTTATTCCTCATGGGCGACCAGGCGCGCCAGTCGTTATGTCGAGGAGGCGGTCTACCCGCTGACCGGCGCCCCCGTCCGGGAAGAGAACGAACGGCGCTAGATCAACCTGTCGGGCTGAAGCAAGACGGCGCCCTGTCGACTTACCGGCCCGAAAGCTTCTGCAGGACGCCGAGGAAGCCTTTGAACCTGGGCCCCGCATCCGTGATCGCCAGGACGAGGCAGGGACCATCGCTGTCGGCGACAGGCCGGTGCGTGACGCCCGGGTCAGCGGCGGATATGTCCCCGGGTCCGTAGGCCCCCCTGCTGTCGGAGAAACCACCGACCAGACAAAGGGTGAATTCATTGCCGCCGTGCGTGTGCATAGGCGTCGCCGCTCCCGCTCCGATGCGAAGTATCTCGGCCTCAACAGGCCCGTCGAGCGCGAGCTTCAGGGACCTGATGCCTCTACCGGCATAGCTCCAGCCCGAGTTCGCCTCGGCGTCCAGCGCGACCTGGCGCAGGGCTGCGGGCAGCCGGATGATCTCAGGGTAGCGCGAGGTCCTGACGGGGGGGACGGCCGGCGCCAGTCGCGCCCCATCGTCCAGCCTCGCGAGCACGTGATCGAGCGACGCCGCTTCCATCTCCGTCGGCGTCTCGCGCTCCAGCAATGCGCCCGCAACTTCCTCGCCCATCGCGCCATGGAGACCGCGCAACGCAAGGACGCTGTCGATGAACAGCGCGACGGCCGGATCGGCCCTGCCCGACGCCAGAGCCGCCAACGTCTCGCCAAGGCCGGATTCAGTCCCGATCCCGATCATGTCAGTCTCTCGCCGCTCCCGTTCATCGTGTCGAACTCTTCACGTCCGTCCTCAATACGATTCAACCTGCCGGATTGATCACTCATCGCCCAGTCGCACCTTCATCTTGAGGAAGGCGAGGCGTATCCGCGACTTCACTGTGCCAAGCGGGACATCAAGCCGTTCGGCTATCTCGCGATGCGACAGACCCTCGTAAAAAGCCAGCTGCAGGACCTCGATCTGGTCTGCGGGCAAGCCAGTCAGCGCCTCGCGAACACGCAGCTCCACGTCCCGCGCCTCGACGCGCGCCTCTGGCGCTTCGGCCGCCGCCGGAAGCACCATCGGCTCTTGGGGGTCCAGGGCCGGCTTCTTGGTGCGACGGAACACATCGATGCGCCGGTTGCGGGCGATGCGAAAAATCCACGTCGAAACGGATGCCTGGCTGCGGTCGAACAGCTCGGCCTTGCGCCAGACTGTCACCATCACGTCCTGAGCGATTTCCTCAGCCAGCGCCCCGTCGGCGCCAAGCCGGATCAGGTAACTCTTCACCCGGGGCGCATAATACAGGAACAGCTCCGAATACGCGCCGCGGTCGCGCACGGCGGCGACCTGCACCAGGAGGTCGCTGAACCGGGAACGCTGCGCCTCGCCCAGTCCGTCGCCGGACAGGCGCGTCTCGCCTGGACCTTTTGGACCCGTTCCGTCCGACCGCATTGCTCCGCCAGTCTGTTTGCCGCAGACCCTAACCTTATCCCTACTGCATGTGAATTCGCGATACCCGGCGGTGCAGGATCGGACAATCGCTGAACGCCCGCCCGGCAATCATGTTCAGGAATCAGCCGTCCCCGCCGGCTTCCGGCGAGCCTCGCGTGACTTCACGGTCGGATCGACCTCTTCATCGCGAGGCGCCGGCAGTCCAGGTCCGGCGAACAGGTCGAGTTGCCTGGGATCGGGCGTCCGCGCGCTCGGTTTCGTCCGCGAGGAGGCCTTGGCGAAATAGAGGTCGTCCGTGTGGTCCTTCAGCGCAGGCTTGCCGGCCGGCGTCGCCCCTGCCCGGCGTTTGCGGCTAGCCGCTGACGGCCTCGAAGCGGCCTCCGCCGGCTTCCAGAAGGTCACGGCGATCACCGGTCGGCCCCGCGCGTCCTCGTAGAGCTGCACGAAACCCCGGGGCAGGCCCGCATCGGTCTTGACGCCGATCTCGGCCGCCTCCGCCGGCAAGGGACGAAGCCATTCGGAAACCAGGGTGACCGCCCGGCCGGCGCGCTCACGGGCTTCGCCGATCGTGCGAGCATCCTCCACGGCGTCGAGGGCGGCGCGAGCATCCTTGGCGATGGGATAGGACAGCGGCATGCGGGCCAGTCAAAAAAATTCGAAACCGGATCAGCCGGCGATCGTGCAGCGGGCGTCAATCAGGCTTCAGGCCGGTTTGACGCAAGTCCGCCATCGTTTTCACGGGCGCGCAGCAGGCGGACCGCAGCGAGACGCCCAAACGCCAGCGTCACGGCCTTGCGCCTCCCGCCTGTCAGCGGCGCCAGACCCGCCTCCCGGATGATCGCACCGCCAAAAGCGTCGGCGACGATCAAACCCGCTTCCTCTGGCAGCCTCTCGTCGGGAAAATCGCAATCGACGGCGAACAGGAACCGGTCGCAATAGGGCCGGTATTCGGGCCATTTCTGGTCCGTGGTGAAATCGACAAGGCACGACTTTATTTCGACGATGACGATCTCCCCCTTGGCGGAAAGAGCCATGACGTCAGCTCGCCGACCATTGGCGAGTCCAACCTCCGCGAGTGTGGCGTATCCCATTTCGGCCATCATGCGCTGCACGCCGCGCACAATATCGGCCGCCCGCCCGGGCGGTGCGGCCTCTCCGAAAGCCTGGAATGCGGGGAGCGAGAGCATGGGCGCGCGACTTGAGGGTTCTTGTTACGTACCCATACCGCGCCGGTTCTAGGATGCAAACGCCTTGCGAAACATGCCCTCGGGCAGGCTCGGGCCCCGGCTGGGGTGAATGAGAAAATAGTCCTTCCAGCGGCGCTTGGGATCGATCCGCGTCGATTCGAACATCCTGGTGTCGTCATCGTTGAGCTGCCACATGCGGTAGCCGAGATTGGTGAAATAGTCCCTCACCGCCTCCGCCGAAGAGCCGAAATTGCGCTGCAGAGAGAAAGGATGGATCTCGATCAGGAGGCTGGGCAGGTCCCGCTCGATCGTGTTGCGGCCGCCCTCGATCAGGCGGATTTCCGCGCCTTCGACGTCGCAGCGGATGAAATCGACCTGCGACAGCCCCTCGGCGGCCATCAGCCCGTCGAGCGAGACGACGGCCGTCGGCTGGTCCACGAACTCCGTCTGGTTGCCGGTCGCCAGCTTCTCGTCGGACGCCGATCCCCCGGCATCGGTAACAACCCCGTACGCCCTGCCGAAATGGCCGGACATCTTTCGCGGCACCGACAGCAGCATCGTGCCTTCGGTTGCGCCAATGGCCGCGTTGTGGGGCGTCACGTTCCGCAGTTTATGCCAGCGGATCAGGCGCGACATGATGGCGAACGAATAGTTGGAGGGTTCATAGACATGGACTCTGCCTGCGGGCCCGGTGTGCTGGGACAGCAGATAGGAGTGACGGCCGTCCGATCCTCCAAAGTGCAGGCAGATGTCGCCGGGCTTCACGACTTCCTTCATGAAAGGCGCCTCCGGCTCGAACTTCCGGCCCTGCTTGTTGCGCTGGTAAATGCGCAGGCTGGTCGCCAGATTCCGCAGGTTATCGATCATGGACCACTCCAGGAACTGTGCCGACGCGCCGCTGGATCAACACGCCTTCAGACGGGAGCGGCAGACGGCGGACGAGCTGATCTTTCTCAAAGCACCCAGAGCAACCTGTCGACCAGTCCAACGCGGGTCGCTCCGGCGACGTTCGCGTACAAAGCGCGTCGCGGCCAAAAAGCCAAGCCCCGGCGCCGAAATGCCGCGTCAGCGGTTGCGAAGAGGATGGCCGGGCCTATGCTCGGTCGCATGAACCCTCGGACGCTCTGGGGACCTGCCCCCTCGATCGACGATTTCGCGGCCATGGCGCAGAACGCCCTGGATCGCCTCGACGAGCCGTTTCGCGCCTTGGCCCAAACCGTCTCGATACGGGTCGAGGAGGTTGCTGACGTCGAGACGCTCGAAAAGCTCTTCATCGACGATCCCTACGAGCTTACGGGGCTTTATTCCGGCGTCGCCCTCACGCTGGAGCTGCACTCCTCGCCTTCCGGCGTGCCGCCCGTGGTATGGCTGTATCGCCTACCAATCCTCGATGAATGGATGCAGACGGGAGACATCGCTCTGGAGGATCTGGTCGGCCACGTCCTCGTCCATGAACTTGGCCACCATTTCGGCTGGTCCGACGACGAGATGGACCGGGCCCTGGGCGGGGACTGACCAGGTCGGCTCGCGGCTAATCAGGCGCTATCAGTTGTCCGGCGACCCAGGCCGACACCACCTCGCTGGCGGGACCATAACGCCCCTCGCTGAAATCACGCGCGTTGGCGGAGCGCTCGAGATTGAGTTCGACCGTGTGCGCCCCAGCCTGACGCGCGAGCTGGACAAAGCCCGCAGCCGGATAGACCTCGCCGGAGGTGCCGATGGACACGAACACATCGCACGCGCTCAGACGGTCGTCGATTTCCTCCATGCGATAGGGCGATTCTCCGAACCAGACGACGTCCGGGCGCATCCGCCCGCCACGGCGGCAGACCGGACAGGCCGCTTCCTCTGACAGGCCATCATGCCAGACACCGCTCTGGCCGCAGGCATCGCACAGCGCCCGCAGCAACTCGCCATGCATATGAATGATCGCACGCGATCCTGCCGCCTCATGCAGATTGTCGACATTCTGCGTGACCAGTAGGAAATCGCCTCCGGCCTCGGTCACCGCAGCCTCGAACCGCGCGAGAGCCAGGTGAGCCGCGTTCGGCTTCGCGCCAGCAAGGGCCGCCCGCCTCGTGTTATAGAATTCGTGGACGAGAGAGGGATTGCGGGCAAACCCTTCCGGAGTTGCGACGTCTTCCAGGCGGTGCCGGGTCCAGATGCCGTCCTTGTCGCGAAAAGTCCCCATGCCACTTTCGGCCGAGACCCCCGCTCCCGTCAGTATTACGACACGCTGATTCAGCATTTCCAGCTTCTAGCGCGAATCGCTCGCGCGGAAAACGGCCCCGAGATTTCAGGTGGCTGTAATTCAGCTTTAGTGTGGAGAAGAGATTGACCTGTTATCGGCGGTCGGAGGGGGCGCCAATCAGATCGCGAGAGCTTTTCAGATCGCGAGATCAGCGAAGAGCGAGGCGTCCTGCCCCGTCATCATGGAGGCGCACGCAGCGAAGAACACCCCGACAAAAGCCAGGATCACGATCCTCGAAAAGAACTTGGAGTTTGCGCCACCCATCATGTCCGTCCGTCCTGCATTTTCTGTACCGCTTGCTACGATCGCGGCGCTCAAGCGGTTCACCCGCCCCCTGATAACGCCCGGACTACGCCCGGGTTGCGTGCGAATGTGGACGGCTGTCTGTCGAAATCGAGATCGATAAGGCGAGGGCGCCTTATTCCGCTCGCTCTTCGCCGAATAGCCCCAGAATCCCGCCGTCTTCTCCTCTAGAGTGTACCCTCGAAGCAACAAAACGCCCTTAACGGCGCGCGCGGTTTTGCTCGAAACCTGCCTTCTCCCCGTCTGTTAGATGATTTTGCGGCGCTGATTTGTGTCGGTGCGCGCAAACCGTTCGTCAACGCGTCAGGACATGGTAAAGGTAAACGGCGCGCGAACGGAAGGTTAGGGCATGGCTGGCAGGCGGACTCTTCGGTGGCTGGCGTTTGGAGCCGCCCTGACGGCGCTCGCGGGCTGCGACCAGGTGCAATTGCGGGTCGATCAGCTCGGCAAGCTCATCGACGGCGTCACCAGCCAGGTCAATGGAGAGGTGTTGGGTCAGCCCGAGATCGACCCCTTGACCTCGGCGCCGCTCGAAGCGCGCGCGCTTTCTGGCGCCCGGCAGGAGCCCATTGAGGTCGCCGCCGTCAGCCTCGAGGAATTGCTGCAGACCGAGAGTTTCTTCGCTGTCGGGT
>JAWXBJ010000174.1:0-47435 GCA_034439955.1 Alphaproteobacteria bacterium | reverse complement strand
TGACAAAGCGTTCCCGTCGCATTGCAAACCTCCCAAAAGGAAGTTTGAATCAGCGTTCGGGCAGCCTGTGAATCCCTAATGTCCACAGGGCCTAGAGCAACTTTCTTCGATTGATCGGGATCGGTCCGATCCAGATCAATCGAAGGTTGCTCTAGACCAGCTCAACCGAGCAGCATGGCCCCGGCATGGAGCACGAGGCCGACCAGCCCTCCGATCACGGTCCCGTTGACCCGGATGAACTGAAGGTCGCGTCCGACATTCATCTCCAGCTTCTCGACGATGGTGTTGGCGTCCCACGCGCGGATGGTGTCAGAAACGAGTTTCGACACGTCCTTGCCATGCCGTTCGGCCATCTGCACGAGCAGCGACCGGATTCGCTCGTTCAACGCGTCGCGTACGGTCGCGTCGCGCACCAGCCCGAGGCCCACATTCATCAACGCATCTTCGAGCCAGGCGCGCAGCCGGCTGTCCGGCGATCCCGCGTCTCGGCGCAGCGCCGCCTTGAACTCCGTCCAGCCCGCCTCCATGGCCTGCGCGACCGTTGGATGCGACACGGCTTCGCGGACCCAGGATTCGATGCGGTGCTGCAAGACCGGGTCGTCCCTGAGATCGGCGGCGAATTTGGCGACCGTTTCCGTCAGCCGCAGTCGCACCGGGTGCGAGGGGTCCATCGCCACTTCGCGCAGCAGGTCCTCAAGCGCAACGATTAGGGAATCGGCCGCCTGGCGATCAACCTTGACCATGCGCCACATCCACCCCGTTCGATCACGGACCTTTTCCCGGATCAGCTGGTGATTGTCCTCCAGCAGCCGAAAGCCCTGGTGAAGCAGGGCGTCGAGGATGGCCTGGTGGCGGCCCTGATGCGCCAGCGCCTCCACCACTGAGCTGAAGGCGGGCGCAAGCCGGGCTCCGTTCGCGGCGTCGGATGCCTGACGCCTCAGGAACGCGGCGACCGTTTCGTCATCGAGAGCATCGAGAAGCCCCGGGAGAGCCGACACGATGCCGGTCGCGAAGGCGCGAGACTGCGGCAGGTCGGCCAGCCAGCGTCCCAGCGAGGCGGAGAGATCCTTGCTGGCGACGCGAGCTTGAACGAGGTCGGCGCGCAAGAAATTATCGGCGATAAAATGTCCGACCGAATCGGCGATCCGCTTCTGGTTGGTGGGAATGACGGCCGTGTGCGGGATCGGCAGGCCAAGGGGGCGACGAAAGATAGCGGTCACGGCGAACCAGTCGGCAAGGCCGCCGACCATGGCCGCCTCGGCGAAGGCGCGCACATAGCCCCACGAACCCTCGTCCTCGCCCCAGATGTGCGAGATAAGATAGACTGCGGTCATGAGCAGGAGCAGGCCGGTGGCGGCGCGCCTCATCTGGCCCAGGCCGCTAGGGTCTGGCTGGGAAGTCTCAGGCGTCATCGGGCGGGAGTTCTCGGGTTCATCAGCTTATCTAACGTGTGATATAGGACGGCGGCGCCATTGCACATGAACAGTCAACCCGGGGTGAAGCGTGATTCTGCAGGAACTCATCGGCGCGGCGGCCGCCTGCCTGACGACGATCTCGTTCTGCCCCCAAGCGATTCGGGTCATCAGGACCGGCGACACGCGCGCGATTTCGCTGTCCATGTACGCCCTGTTCACCTCGGGCGTGGCGCTTTGGGGCATTTACGGCGTTATGACCATGCAGTGGTCGATCATCGTGGCGAACTCCGTCACGATCGCGATCGCTTCGCTCATCCTCGGCCTGAAGATTCGCGACGTGTTGAGAGCGGCGCCCGGTTCAAGTCACGTTCCGTCCCACGTGGATTGACCTATTTCACGACACAGGCGTCGAGACCGTCGCGCCGGACCACGCCCATGATCGCCTGGATCTGGCCGGCGCGACGGGCAGCGTAATTGCCCGTTACCTTCCAGCGGTTGGGAGTTGGGAGAACAGCGGCCAGAAGCGCGGCCTGGCGTGACGTCAGCTTTTCGGCGGAAACGCCAAAACGCGCCTGGGCGGCGGCTTCGGCGCCGAAATATCCGTCGCCCCATTCGGCGACGTTGAGATAGGTCTCCATGATCTGCGGTTTGGACCAGAAGGTTTCGACAAGAAGCGTGAACCAGGCTTCGAAGCCCTTCCTTACGAATCCGCCGCCATTGTAGAGAAACACGTTTTTGGCGGTCTGCTGCGAGATCGTGGACGCCCCGCGCTGCCGGCGTCCGCTTTCCGCTTCCCTGATCGCCTTCTGGATCTCGACCATGTCGAACCCGTTGTGCGTGCAGAATCGCGTGTCCTCGGCTGCGATGACGGCGCGAACCAGGTGAGGCGAGATGTCCTTGAGGGGAACCCAGGCGCGCGTCACATCGATCCCGGCCATGGCGCGCGAAGCCATGTTGAATGTGGGCGGCGGCCCCGTCCAGCCGAACAGCGCGACAAGCGCAACACTCAGCAGGACAAAGGCAACTGCGAGGATCGCGCACCATTTTAGAAGTGAAACAAGGAAGCGCCGCCAAAGCGGCTTGCCGCCGCCCCGCTTCGGCCTCGCAGTCACGCCTCCACGAAAACGGCCTACTGCGCCGGAAGCATCGCCCGTGCTGGCGTCCGTCGGCGGGATTTCGTTTGCAGGAACGTCGCGAAACAGCGCGTCCTCGACGTCGTCCATATTGCCTGGATCGGCGGGTTTATCGGACTTGTGGTCCAGCATCCCATTCCTCACGCACGTCAGGATCGGATTCACCTGGCCGTCTTAGTCGGCGTTGCGCCTCGAAGGCAAGCGGAGAGAGGGAGCCGAGCGCCCAGACAGCGGCGCCTTGGACGAGCGCGGAGATGTCATCGAGACGTTCGAAACAGACGCCGAGAAGCCCCGTCTCCCCCGAATTGCCAATGGCGATCATCACGTTTCTGACGAACCGGTCGCGACCGATCCGCCTGATCGGCGAGCCAGAGAAAACCTCTCTGAACGCCGCGTCGTCAAGCCGGGCCAGATCGGCGAGCAAGGGGCCGACAAGTTCCGGCCGCGCGTGAAATGCAGCTTCTCGCGCCGTCGCCGCGAACTTGTTCCAGGGGCAGACCGCGAGGCAATCATCGCAGCCATAGATGCGATTGCCCATCAATGACCTGAATTCGCGGCCAATCGGTCCTTTGTGCTCGATGGTGAGATAGGAGATGCACCGGCGCGCATCCAGTTGATAGGGGGCCGGGAAGGCTCTGGTCGGGCAAATTTCCAGACAGGCCCGGCAGGTCCCGCAATGATCGTCCTCGGCAGCATCGGGCTGGAGTGTGGCGTTCGTGAGCATGACGCCGAGAAAGAGCCATGAGCCTTGCTCGCGGCTCACCAGATTGGTGTGCTTGCCTTGCCAGCCGAGGCCCGAGCGCTGTGCAAGCGGCTTCTCCATCAAGGGCGCCGTATCGACGAAGACCTTGACCTCCGCGCCCGTCGAACTTGCGAACTCACGCGCGAGCCTCTTAAGGCGAGTTTTGATCAGGTCATGATAGTCTCCGTTCTGGGCATAGACCGAAATCGCTGCCTCGTTCCTGCGATCCAGCTGGGCAAGGGGATCGTGACGCGGACCGTAGTTGAGCGCGACGACGATCGCGGAGCGGGCGGCGGGCCACATCGCAGTGGGATGGCTTCGGCGCGCAAGCGTCTCTTCTATCCAGCCCATGTCGCCATGGCGGCCCTGTGACACATACTCCGCGAGCCGAACCCCGGCGTTCCAGGCCTCGGTGGCGCTCGCGATCCGCGTGACGTCGAAGCCCAATGCGCGGGCGCTTTTCTTCAATTGGATCTCTTGCGTGGACATGGCGCCTCACAATACAGGGTCGCGCGCCTCAAACCCAGCGGTGGGGAGCGTTGTGTCGTCGAAATAAGGGCGAGCGACGCCTCGCGCGCCCCAGCTTCGTTACGACCCGCGTCCGCGCGCGCCGCTGAAAAACTTCGCCCCATGCTTTTCGGTGACCCCGCTCGGGTCCGGGTGTATCAGCACATCCGCCCCCGGAAACTCCGCGAGGATCCGATTCTCGCAGGCCACCATGAGGTCGTGGGCCGCACCGATCGAGATATCGGCTGGCACGTCGAGATGGAATTGAATGTGGATGATGGGACCGGCGGCACGGGTGCGGAGGCGGTGAATCGCGAGTGTGTACTCTCCCCCTTCGGCCAGGGCCTTGATGCGGGCGCGGGCGGCGTCGGGGAGTTCGCGGTCCATCAGCTGGTTGATCGCGCTGCGGGCGACGCCCAGCGCCCCCCAGGCGAGCCAGAGCGCCAGGAGAAAGCCGATGACGGGATCGGCGTAGTTCAGCCCCAGGAAGGCGGAGGACGCGATAGCGATGATGACGCCGATGTTCGAGACAAGGTCGGCGCTGTAGTGCGCCCGGTCCCCGGCGGTGGCGATGGAGCCGGTCCGGCGCACGGCCCGCGTCTGGAACCAGATCAGCGCACCTGTGAGCGCGATCGAGCCCAGCATGACGCCGATGGCGACGGCGCCGCTTTCGACGGGGACTGGCGCGCGCATCTTGTCGACCGCCTCGACGCCGATGAGGGCCGCGCTGGCGCCCACCAGCAGAGCCTGCAAAAGGGCCGAGAAACTCTCGGCCTTGCCATGTCCGTAGCCGTGGTCGGCGTCGGGAGGGGTCGCCGCGTACGTGACGGCCCAAAGGGTGAAGACTGAAGCGACGAGATCGAGACCGGAATCGGCCAGCGACGCCAGCATCGAGATCGAGTCCGAGACGCTCCAAGCCCACGCCTTGGCGGCGATGAGCACGAGGGCCACGCCGACCGAAAGCAGCGCCGTTTCACGGGTGATGCGCGCTGCGGCGCGGGGATCGAGACGCCCGGCCACGGAGGCGTGGTTCGTCATGTTCGCCTCCTTCAGGCCCGTGGTCGGGCAGTACATAGGACGCCGGGTTCTGCTGTTCAAATGACAAACAAAACAAATGCTTAGTGAGAGTGCATTGCAGAATGAAGTGCAACGGGCAGGACGAGATTCGGTAGTGGGTGCGCGCGCCTACTGTCTTTCAGCGCAACCGGCGGGATGGGGCTGAAATCAATGTCGCAAATAGCTGACAACACCGCTCTGGCGCGTGCGGTCTACGATGCGTTCGGCAAGGGCGATGTTCCGGCCGTAGCTGGCATGATGGCGGGCGACATTGTGTGGATGGAGGCCGAGGGCAATCCCTACTCCGACCTCAACCCCTACAAGGGACCGGACAAGATCGTCAGCGGCCTGTTCATGCGGTTGGGGACGGAGTGGAACGGGTTTTCCGCGATGCCCGACACATTCATCGCCGAGGGTGACCGCGTGGTGACGCTGGGCCGGTATGGCGGGACGCACCTTGCGACCGGCCGCAAGCTGGACTCCCAGTTTGCGCATGTCTGGACGGTCAGGGACGGCAAGATGGCCGCCTTCCAGCAGTATACGGACACGGCGCAGCAGGCTTTCGTTATGGGGAAAGCAGGGTAGGATTCTCCCGCTTGCGGGCCGATGGCGAACCCCGGCGGCGAGGCGCGACCCGGCGCCCAAAAAGCGGGCAGGCGTCGAATGCGCGCAAAATGGACCGTTACACCGGCTTCACAATGCGCTGGCAGGCGCTAGGACTATGAGTTCATGTATGACGAAATGTACGGCAATGACGGGTCCGTCCGTGCGCCTTATGCAGGCGTCGCCCAGTGGATTCAGGGCTCGGGCGTCGATCTTCTGAAGCTGCGACAGAACGAGGCCGAGGCGATCTTTCGCAAGATCGGCATCACCTTCGCGGTCTATGGCGAGGGCGGGGATCCCGAACGCCTGATCCCGTTCGATCTCATTCCCCGGGTCTTCGGCGCATCGGAATGGCGCCGTCTGTCTCGCGGCATCAAGCAGCGCTCGCGCGCGCTCAATGCTTTCCTCCACGACGTCTATCACCGAGGCGAGATCCTGCGCGCGGGCATCGTGCCCGAGGAGCTGGTCTACAGGAACGAAGCCTTCCTGCCGGAAATGATCGGGGTCGATCCTCCCGGAAAAATCTACAGCCACATTGTCGGCGTCGATATCGTGAGAACCGACGGCGCGAGCTTCCACGTGCTGGAGGACAATTGCCGCACGCCATCGGGCGTCAGTTACATGCTGGAAAACCGCGAAATCATGATGCGGATGTTTCCCCAGCTTTTCTCGGCCGGTGTCATCGAACCTGTCGACGGCTACCCGGTCATGCTCAAGAAGACCCTGGAAGAATGCGCGCCCCTGAAATGCGAGTCCGACCCCACGATCGTGCTGCTGACGCCGGGTTCGTTGAACTCGGCGTATTACGAGCATTCCTTTCTCGCCGACCTGATGGGGATCGAGCTGGTCGAGCCGCAGGACCTCTTCGTCGAAAACGGATTGTGCTGGATGCGAACGACCCGGGGTCCACAGCGCGTGGACGTCATCTATCGGCGAATCGACGACGCCTTCATAGATCCGCTGGCGTTCAAGGCGGACTCCTTGCTGGGCGTGCCCGGTATTTTCGACGTCTATCGCTCGGGCGGTGTGACGCTGTGCTCCGCGCCCGGCGCGGGCGTTGCCGACGACAAGGCGATCTACGCCTTTGTTCCCGAGATGATCCGGTTCTATCTCGGCGAGAAGCCCTTGCTGGACAATATCAAGACATGGCGCTGCTCGGCGCCGGACGATCTCGCCCATGTCCTGGCCAACCTCAAGGACCTCGTCATCAAGCGCGTTCACGGTTCGGGCGGCTATGGCATGCTGATAGGCCCGCACGCGACAAAAAAGGAGATCGAGGCGTTCCGGGCCAAGATTACGGCCAACCCGGCCGAATTCATCGCGCAGCCGACGCTTGACCTGTCAACGGCGCCTATCCTTGGAGGGGGCGGCGTCGAGAAGCGGCATGTCGATTTCCGGCCCTATTGTCTCGTCGGCAAGGAGGTAAGGCTGACGCCCGGGGGCCTCACGCGGGTGGCGCTGAAGAAGGGCTCGCTGGTCGTCAATTCGAGCCAGGGCGGCGGGGTCAAGGACACCTGGATTCTGGCTGATTGAATGCTGAGCCGCACCGCGCAAAACCTGTTCTGGATGGGCCGATACATGGAGCGGGCGGACGCGACCGCCCGCCTTATCGAGATGGGCCACCGGATGACGATGCTTCCGGGGTCCAACGAAATGGACGAGTGGCGGTCAGTCGCCTCGGCCTGCGGATCGGCGCTCGACGGCGAACAGACCGCCTCGGCCGTGATCTACCGTCTGCTGATCGACGCCCAGAACCAGTCCTCGATCCGTTCGAGCCTCGTACAGGCGCGCGCCAACGGACGGGCGATCCGGACGGCGCTGACACAGGACATGTGGGAGGCGCTGAACGATGGCTGGCGCCAGCTGGGGGACGTCGACGCCGAAACGGCCCGCCGCAATCTGCCTGCATTGCTCGAATGGGCCAAGAACCGCACGGCGGCGTTTCGCGGCGCGTCGGAAATCTCCCTGCTGCGCAATGACGGCTACTGCTTCCTGAACGTGGGCGGCCTCATCGAACGCGCGGACATGACGCTGCGCCTGCTCGACGTGAAGTATTACGTCCTGCTTCCGGAAACCGACGTGGTCGGCGGCGGCCGTGACTATCACCAGTGGACGTCGGTGCTGCGCGCCACATCGGCTTTGAGAGCCTATCACCATGTCTACAAGGGCGATTACAGCCCCTGGGGAATCGCGGATTTTCTCATTCTCAATCCGATTTTCCCGCGCTCCGTCAGCTACTGCTATCGTGAGATCCGGCGCTATCTGGACGACCTCGCGGAGGTCTATGGCGAACGCCACGCTTGCCAGGAGATCTCAGTCGAGATGATGGCCCGCCTCAGCGAAACCCAGATCGACGACCTGTTCCAGGCCGGGTTGCACGAGTTCATCGCCGACGCAATCCTGACGACGCAGCGCCTCGCTGCGGAAATCAGCCGCGCCTATCATTTCTGACCCATGCAACTCAGTCTTCGCCACGTCACCACCTACGCCTACGACCCGCCGGTGAGCCGGTTCGCGCTTCGGCTCAAACTGTATCCCTCCCAGATAGACAGCCAGAGCGTGAAATCCTGGAAGGTGTCGGTGAACGGCGTCGAAGCGCCCTCCATGCTGACCACCGGATATGGCGACCGCGAGTCGATCTGGTCGTCCAGCACGGCGACGGACCGGGTCGAGATCGTGGCCGAAGGGCTGGTCGAAACGCAGGACGTCGCCGGCTTCGTTCGCGGACTGAGGGAGATGTCCCGTCCCGCCGTCTTTCTTCGCGAGACTCCCCTAACGGCGCCCGACGCGGCGATCGTCGCGCTGGCGGGGCAGGCCTGCGGAACGACCACGCTCGAGATCATGCACGCGCTTTGCGGCGCCGTGCGGGACGCGATCGATTACACCCCCGGATCAACAGGAATGGCGACCACCGCCGCGCAGGCGATCCGGTCCGCTGCGGGCGTCTGCCAGGACCATGCACATGTGTTTGTGTCCGCCGCGCGAGTTCTGGGCGTTCCGGCCCGCTATGTCGTGGGCTATCTCCTGGCAGCCGACCAGCAGCGTACCGAAACGCACGCGTGGGCGGAGGCCTTTGTGCCGGAACTCGGATGGGTGGGCTTCGATCCGGCCAACAGGCTGTGCCCCACTGACCGTTATGTCAGGCTGGCGTCCGGTCTCGACTCGGTCGACGCTGCGCCCGTTCGGGGCAATTTCTCGGGGCAAGGCTTCGAGACACTGACCGCAAGTGTTGACATCACGCAGCGACAGTCCCAATCGCAGCGGCAGCAGCAGTAATGGACGCATGACGTATTGTGTCGGTCTCAAGCTTTCGGCGGGGCTCGTTCTGCTGGCAGACACCCGCACGAATGCGGGCATCGACAAGATCGGCCGGTTCCGGAAGATGTTCGTCTTCGAGGATCCGGGCGAGCGTGTCCTGGTCTTGATGACCGCCGGAAATCTCGGCGTGACCCAGGGCGTCATCAACCGGATCGAGACGGGGGTGAAACGCAGCCGCCTCGACCCCGCCATCGAAAGCGTGATGACCTGCGAGACGCTTTACGAAGCCGCCCAGAAGGTCGGCCAGGCGATGCAGGAGGTACAGTCCCGGGACCGCGCAAAGATAGAGGCGCAGGGCGCGGCGGCGGACGCGACCATCATCATGGCAGGCCAGAGACGGGGCGGCGACCTGAGGCTTTTCCAGATTTACACGGCGGGCAATTTCATCGAGGCGTCCGACGATACGCCCTATCTGCAGATCGGCGAACACAAGTATGGCAAGCCGATCCTCGATCGTGTGATCCGGCCCGAAACGTCTCTCGACGACGCCATCAAGGCGGCGCTGGTGTCGATGGATTCAACG
Source organism: Alphaproteobacteria bacterium (assembly GCA_034439955.1). Lineage (GTDB taxonomy): Bacteria > Pseudomonadota > Alphaproteobacteria > Caulobacterales > Hyphomonadaceae > UBA7672. The sequence continues at coordinate 38,138 of JAWXBJ010000174.1, read as the reverse complement.
CTGCGTTCGAACCTTTCCGTGGGCATGCCGCTCGATCTGCTGGTGATCAAGACCAACGAATATCGTGCGAGTTTCCGCCAGCGCATTGATGGCGATCACAAGGAATTCCGGCAGATTTCCGATGGCTGGGCGAACGCCCTGCTCGACGCGTTCGCGGGATTGCCGACGATCAAGATCTGAGGCGGCGACAGGTGCGCTGTTTCTACCGCCTGTGATACGCTACCCTTTCTTCCTGCCGGGCAGGGAGCCGGTGCACGGTGGAGGCGAGGACATGTTCGATCAGGGATTTGATCTGGCGGCGGTGGCGTCGGCGGCGGGGCTGGGCGGCAGCGCGATCGGGGGAGTTGGCGCCCTGCTGTTTTTCAAGGGCTTTCTCATGCGGATCCTGACCTCCGTCATCGTCACGGCGGTGCTGACGGGGATCGGGTTTCTGGCGCTGCTCAACGTGCTCGGATTTGAGATCGTGCCCAAGGAGCCGACGGAGGCCGCGATCGTCAGCCCGCAATCGGCCGACAATTTTTCCGTCGAGTCAGCGCCCGCCGCCCCGCCCGCGACCGAGGGCAAGCGTGTCTATGCCGTGAAATCGCCCTTCCGGTCTTGACGCGCCGCGAGAATTACTCCGCGACCCACACGGTCTTGTCGCCTTGCACTTCGAACTTGCCGACGCCAGGGAAGGGGAAGTGGACGGCGTAGATGCGCTGGCCGCTGGCGGCGGCGCGCGCTAGCAGGGCCTTGCGGCTGGCTTGCGCAACCGGCGCATCGCCGTCGAACTGGATGGTCCAGTCCGGCTGCTGAACCGAGATCACCGAGTGGTGCATCGTATCGCCGATATAGAGCAGCGACTGGCCGTCGGATGTGATCTCGTAACCCGAATGCCCGGGCGTATGGCCGTCGATGGCGACGGCCTTGACGACGCCGGGAATGAGGTCGGCGCCCGGCTCGAACGCGACCACTTTCGGCGTGATCGCGGCGACAAGGGCGGCAATCGGCGCCTGTGTCTGCATGGACGCCCATTCGGGAGCGGAGATGTGGACGCTGGCGTTAGGGAACGTCAGTGCGCCCTCCGCCGTGACCATGCCGGCCACGTGGTCGCCATGGGCGTGCGAGATGAAGATGTCCGTCACGGCGGCGGCATCGATGCCGGCGGAGGCGAGCGAGGCCGGAAGCTTGCCGGCGCCGGGGCCCATGGAGCCTGCTGCGCCGGCGTCGAACAGCATGAGCTTACCCGCGCCGCGCACGAACAGGGGCTGGACGCTCAGGTCGAGCGTTTCGACGGGAAGGCCAGCTGCGGTGAGGACGGCGGCGGTTTCAGCTTTCGTCGCGTTGATCGCGAGTATCTTGTTGTCGTTGGGCACCTGCATGCCGCCATCGCGAAGGGCGGCGGCTTCCAGAGAGCCGATGGCGAAAGGTTTCACGTCGGCGCTTTCGGCGATGGCGGGAGCGGCGGCGGGCGCTACGGTTTCGGCGGGCGCCTCGACGGCGGCCTCAGGCTTCGGCGCGCAGGCGGCCAGGGACGCGGCGATGACCAGAGCGATGGTCGAGACGACCGGGGTCACGAATTTCATGGGCTGTCTCCTGATGCTGTGCCCCCCACATAGATTCGATTCATGACGGCTACAAGCAGACCGGTCTAGCTGGCCGCCGGTCACCGCCAGCCCCGGCGGCCGCTATTCCGCCGCTACCAACTCCAGGGATGCAGCCAGGCGCTGCAACGATTCCTTCGGCACGACATGCACGAAGTTCCTCAGCTCCAGCGTCCAGTTGTCGAGGAGGGTGCGAGCATGGACGGACCCGGTTCGGCTGGCGTGTTCCTCGACCAGCGATCGCAGGACATTCTCCCAGTACGCGGTGACGACCGGGCGCCAGACGATGGATTCCGGATTGGCTTCCGTCTCGATGCGACGTTCCGGATCGTAGAGAAACGCCATTCCTCCTGTCATGCCCGCGCCAAAATTGTGGCCCACCGGACCGAGAATGACCGCTGTCCCCCCGGTCATGTATTCGCAGCCATTGGAGCCGCACCCTTCCACCACGACCGTGGCGCCTGAATTGCGAACTGCAAAACGCTCCCCCGCAAAGCCCGACGCGAAGAGTTTTCCCGATGTTGCGCCATAGAGGACCGTGTTGCCGATAATCGTGTTGTCGCGGGCCATGAATTTCGCGACGGAGGGCGGACGAAGGATGATGGTCGCTCCGGAAAGCCCCTTGCCGACATAGTCGTTGGCGTCGCCGATGACTTCCAGGGTCAGGCCCTTGACTGCGAACGCTCCCAGAGACTGGCCGGCGGACCCTTCGAGCGTCACCCAGAGGCGATCTTCGGGCAGGCTGTCCATGCCGAATTTTCGTACCATGTATGACGACGCCCGCGTGCCGATGGCGCGCTGGACGTTGCGGACATGATAGTCGAGCTGCATCTTCTCGCCGCGCTCGAAGAAGGCGGCCCCGTCGCGGAGAATGTTCTCGTCAAGCGAGGGCGGCACTTCGTTGCGATGCCTGGGCTTGTAGACGACCCGCGCTTCGGGATCGGCGCGTACCAGAATGGGAGACAGGTCAAGGTCGTCCAGCATCGCCGATCCGCGCGACACCTGGGCCAGCAGATCGGTCCGTCCGATCACGTCGTCCAGCCTGGCGAAGCCCAGGTCCGCCAGGATCTCGCGTACCTCCTCGGCGACGAACGTCATCAGATTGACGACCTTGTCGGCGGAGCCCGTGAACTTCGCGCGCAGTCGCTCGTCCTGGGTGCAGATGCCGACAGGGCAGGTGTTGGAATGGCACTGGCGCACCATGATGCAGCCCATCGCCAGCAGCGACGCCGTGCCGATACCATACTCTTCCGCTCCCAGCATGGCAGCCATGACGATGTCGCGCCCGGTTCTGAGGCCGCCGTCCGTGCGCAGTGTCACCTGGTCGCGAAGGTTGTTGAGCGTCAGCACGTGGTGCGCTTCGGCCAGCCCGATCTCCCACGGCAGGCCGGCGAACTTGATAGAGGTCTGGGGCGACGCGCCCGTTCCGCCGACATGGCCGGAAATCAGGATGACGTCCGCCTTGGCCTTTGCGACGCCGGCGGCGATGGTGCCGACCCCGGAACGGGACACGAGCTTGACGCAGACGCGGCACTCCGGATTGATCTGCTTGAGGTCGTAAATGAGCTGGGCGAGATCCTCGATCGAATAGATGTCGTGATGCGGCGGAGGCGATATCAGCATCACGCCGGGCGTCGCATAGCGGTTTCGGGCGATGAACTCGGTGACTTTGAACCCGGGCAGCTGTCCGCCCTCGCCGGGCTTGGCGCCTTGCGCGACCTTGATCTCGAGCTCCCGGCAATTGTTGAGGTATTCCGCCGTGACGCCAAAGCGTCCGGACGCCACCTGCTTGATCGCGGAATTGGCGTTGTCTCCGTTCGGCAGCGGCTTGTAGCGTTCGCGAACCTCGCCGCCCTCGCCGGAGACGGATTTCGCGCCGATCCGGTTCATGGCGATGTTCAGCGTGCCGTGCGCCTCCGGACCAAGCGCGCCCAGTGACATGCCTGGCGTCACGAACCGCTTGCGGATCTCGTTGACCGACTGGACTTCGTCGAGCGAGACCGTCGAGGTCTGCGGGCGAAAATCCAGCAGGTCTCTCAGCTGCACAGCTTTGTGCTTGGCGTTGGCGAGCCTGGAATATTTCCGGTAGGTCGCGTAGGAGTTCGTGTCGCAGGCCTGCTGCAGTGTGTGGATCAGCTCGCCCGAAAGCGCATGGGTGTCGCCGCTGGCGCGCAGGCGATAGAAGCCTCCGACGGGCAGGACAGCGACCGCTGCGTTCCAGGCGCGGGCGTGCGTATCGACGACTTTCCGCTCGAGCCCGGCAAGGCCGATCCCGGAGATGCGGCTGGGCATGCCCGGGAAGTAATCGGCGACGAGCGCGCGCGACAGTCCAAGCGCCTCGAAGTTATAGCCGCCCCGGTACGAGGAGATGATCGAAATGCCCATCTTGGAAAGTATCTTGAGGAGGCCGGCCTCGATCGCTTTCTTGTAGTTCAGCACGACCGATCCGATGGTCGCGTCTGCGAACAGGCCGCGCGCATGACGGTCGGCCAGCGCTTCCTGCGCCAGATAAGCATTGACGCAGGTGGCGCCGACGCCGACCAGCACCGCAAAATAGTGTGTGTCCATGCACTCCGCGGAACGGACGGTGATCGAGCAGAACGTGCGCAGGCCGTGCGCGACCAGATAGGAATGCACGGCGCCGGCCGCGAGGATCATCGGAATCCCTGCGTGGTCAGCATCCTGCCGTTCGTCGGTGAGGATGATATGGCCGCGGCCCGAGGAAACGGCGACCCGCGCCTCCTCGCGGATACGCTGGACTGCGGCCTTCAGCGCCTCGCCGTCGCCGGAACTTGCTGACGAGACGAACGTGCAATTGATGACCGCCACGCCTTCGCCGATATGATCCAGCATGCGCTCATACATGCCGTTGGTGAGCACCGGACTCTCAAGCACGAACACATTCGTCTGCGTTTCGTCTTCGGCGAGTATGTTGCCAAGATTCTTGAATCTCGTCCGCAGCGACATCACCCGCTCCTCGCGCAACGGGTCGATCGGAGGGTTGGTCACCTGCGCGAAGTTCTGGCGAAAAAAATGCGAGAGCGGACGATAAATGTCCGACAGCACCGCCAGCGGGCTGTCGTCGCCCATCGAGCCCACGGCTTCCTTGGCGTCTTCCGCCATCGGCGCAAGAATAAGCTCCATGTCCTCCAGCGTGACGCCGCCCGCCCGCTGACGTCGCAGGAATTCCTGCCTGTCGGTGTAAAGGCGCGGTTCCGGGCCAGGGCCGATCAGGGGTTCGAGCTCGACAACGTTCTGCAGCCATTCTTCGTATGGATGCTTGGCCGCGAGCACGTCGATGATCTCGTTGTGCTCGTAGAGCCTGCCATTCTTGACATCGACGGCCAGCATCCCGCCGGGACCGACGCGGCCCTTGTGGACGATGGTTTCGGGGACGAGCGGGCACATCCCGGCTTCCGATCCGACCGCCAGCACGCCGTCCTCGGTCAGGGCGTAGCGCATGGGCCTGAGGCCGTTGCGGTCCATGCCCGCGATCGCCCAACGTCCGTCGAAGCAGGCGAGGGCGGCCGGACCATCCCACGGCTCCATGACGGAGTTTGCATAGGCGTAGAGCGCCTGGTGCTTGCGCGGCATGATGCTTTCATTGGGTGACCACGCCTCCGGCACAAGCAGGGTCTTGGCCATCGGGCCGGAGCGCCCGGCGCGGACGAGCAGTTCGTAGACATTGTCCAGCGCAGCAGAGTCCGAACCGCCGGGCGTCACGACCGGCTTCACATCGTCGCCATACTCGCCGAAATTGTTCGAGACCATCTTGATCTCGTGGGACTTCATCCAGTTGATGTTGCCCGAGACGGTGTTGATCTCCCCATTGTGGGCCAGCATCCGGAAGGGCTGGGCGAGGCGCCATTGCGGGAAGGTGTTTGTCGAATAGCGCTGGTGATAGATCGCCACCGCCGAGATGAAGCGGGGATCCTTGAGGTCCAGATAGAAGCGATCAATATCCTCGGCGAGGAACATGCCCTTGTAGATCAACGCCCTCGCTGAGAACGAGCAAACATAGAGCTCCGCCATTCCGGCTTCGCGCGCCTTCTTTTCTATGCGTCGCCTGCAGACGTAGAGCGCCCGCTCGAGTTCCTGTTCATCCCGGCCCAGAGGATCCGTGAAAAGGATCTGTTCGATCTCGGGCCGGGTGGCGTTGGCCTTCATTCCGATCACAGAGGTGTCGATCGGCGGCTGGCGCCAGCCATAGATATAGAACCCGAAACGCACGACTTCCGTCTCGATGATGGATCGCGCACGCTCCTGCGCGCCGAGATCCGTGCGCGGGAGGAAAATCTGCCCGACGCAGACCTGCGTGTTCGGGGAGATTACATGGCCCTGCCGGCGGACCTGATCCCGGAAGAATTCCTGCGGAACGTCGATCCTGATGCCCGCGCCGTCGCCCGTCTTGCCGTCGGCGTCGACCGCGCCGCGGTGCCACACATTCTTGAGCGCGCGCAGCGCCATCTCGACGATTTCGCGGCGCGCGGTGCCGTCGATCTGAACTACGAGACCGACGCCGCACGAATCCTTCTCGTCATCGGGGTTGTAGGCGTGAGCTGCTATCAGCGCGTCGCGGTGGGCGGTGTAGTCGCGGAGCCAGTGTGCGCCTTCGGATTCGTGGCGATGGATCATGTCACTACTCCGCCGCCATGGCATCGGCGGCGACTTTCGCCTTCAGATAAAGCTCGATCGAGGCCGCCGCGTCGCGGCCTTCCTTGATCGCCCACACCACCAGCGAAGCGCCCCGGACGATGTCGCCGGCGGCGAAGACGCCATCGAGCGACGTCATCATGCTTCGATGGTCGATCTTGACGCCGCCCCAGCGATTGACCGCGAGACTTGTCTCGTCGAACTGGGCCGGCAGGTCCTCGGGATCGAAGCCCAACGCCTTGATCACCATGTCGGCCTTCACGTCATAGGCGGCGTTGGCGATCTCTTCGGGCGCCCGCCGGCCGGATGCATCGGCGATCCCAAGCCGCATGCGGGTTGATCGCACCGACTTGACCCCTCCGGCTTTTTTCTCGGCGACGCCGAGCGGCGCCGCGAGCCAGTCGAACCTGACGCCTTCCTCTTCGGCATTGGCGACCTCCCGCTGGGAGCCCGGCATGTTCGCGCGGTCACGGCGATAAAGGCAGGTGACGGATTTCGCGCCCTGGCGAACCGCCGTCCGCACGCAGTCCATGGCCGTGTCGCCGCCGCCTATCACCACGACGTTCTTGCCGGCGGCGTTGAGGACGCCGCTTTCATAGTCCGGCGCGGACAATCCAAGGCCGACGCGGTTTGAGGCTATGAGATAGTCGAGGGCCTTGTGCACGCCTGTCGCGCTGGCGCCGTTCACCGTGAGATCCCGTGACTTGTAGACGCCGGTGGCGAGGAGGACGGCGTCGTGCCGGGAACGCAGCTCGGCCAGCGAGACATCTCGGCCGACCTCGACATTGAGCCTGAAGACGACGCCGCCTTCCTCCAGCCGTCTGGTTCGGCGGGTGACGATGTCTTTCTCCAGCTTGAAGTTGGGAATGCCATAAATCAGCAGCCCGCCCGCCTGGTCGTGGCGGTCATACACAGTCACCTTGTAGCCGGCGGAGCGCAGCTGGTCGGCGGCCGACAGCCCAGCAGGTCCCGCCCCGATGATGCCGATGGAGGGGCTCAGCTCCCGGACCGGCCGGATCGGGGGAACCCAGCCCTTTTCCCAGGCAGTGTCGGTGATGTAGCGTTCGACGGCGCCGATGGTCACGGTGCCATGCCCCGATTGCTCGATGACGCAGCCGCCCTCGCACAGCCTGTCCTGCGGACAGATACGCCCACAGACCTCGGGCATGTTCGAGGTGGCGGCCGAGATTTCGTAGGCTTCCTGGAGCCGTCCCGTCGCCGTGAGCATCAGCCAGTCGGGGATGTTGTTTCCCAGAGGGCAATGCGACTGGCAGAAGGGAATGCCGCACTGGGAGCAGCGCGAAGACTGCTCATTGGCTTTGGCGGCGATGAAGTCCGCATAGATTTCGTGAAAGTCGCCCTTCCTCACGCGGACGGCGCGCTTTTCCGGCGTGTCCTGTTCCACCGTCACGAAACTGAGCATGCGCTGCTGCGCCATGAAATCCGTCATCCCTCGTCTTCAGCACGCGTATACTGTGGGCGCCGTTCCCTTCCAACAGGAAATTGCTCAACAATGTACCACTCGGTGTCGATAGGATCGGATTTCTGCGACCAAAGAATTAGAACGCGACCGTTATCCCGATATTGATACCACTTGGTGTGTATCTCGTCGTTTGGCGATCAGCTGCGATCATGTTTGATCCCTGCAGACTTGCGCCGGGCGATGCCGAGGAAAGCGAATGGATTCGGAAACCATCCTAAAGGCCTTGCTCCTCGGCCTCGTCGAGGGCCTGACCGAATTCATTCCGGTGTCCTCGACCGGCCATCTTCTGCTTGCCCAGACCGCCATGGGCCTCACCGATCCGGCCTGGGACACGTTCACGGTGGTCATTCAACTGGGCGCGATCCTCGCCGTGGTGGCGCTCTACTTCAACCGCCTTTGGGCGGTTTTCGTCACCCTGCCGACCGAGCCGGCCTCCCGCAGATTCGCGCTCAGCGTCATCTTGGCGTGTATCCCGGCGATGATCGCCGGCGCCCTGCTGCACGACTTCATCAAGACGGTGTTGTTCTCCAGCCCTCTGCTGATCTGCTGGTCGTTGGTGATTGGCGGGGTTGTGCTTCTCGTGATCGATCGGATGGCGCCCAAGCCGGTCGAGTTCAACGCCATGAACCTTCCTCTCTTCAAGGCAGTCATAATTGGCTTGTTCCAGGTGCTGTCGATCGTGCCGGGGGTTTCGCGGTCGGGCTCGACGATCGTCGGCTCGATGCTGATCGGGATCGACAAGCGCGCGGCGGCTGAATTTTCCTTCTTTCTCGCGATTCCGATCATGGTGGGCGCTTTCACGCTTGATATCTGGGAGAGCCGGGACGCTCTCAGCTCGTCGAATGTCGGCGTCATCGCGATCGGTTTTGTCGCCTCGTTCGTGTTCGGCCTCCTGGTCATCAAGCTGATGCTGGACTTCGTCCAGAAAAGGGGCTTTGCGCCCTTTGGTTGGTGGCGGATTCTCGTTGGCGGCGCTGGACTGGCCGCGATCTATCTGACGTGACGCGCAGCCAAGGCGCCCTCGCATCCTGTCGGACCAGGGCAAGCTGCTGAGGATTATGAACTGGATCGACTTGTCCGCCGTCAATTGACCCGGATTGAAGGCGGGATGATTCAGGCGTGGGCGTGTCGCTTGCCGGTGAACGGACGCACAATCAGGCGCAAAAGGCAGGCCCCAACGAGCGCCGCTATAATCACGTCAGCCCAGATCGCCAGGTCCCGATCCACGTCCGGTTGAGCGCGCATGATGAAGGCTGTCATGTCGAACTCCAGGGCGCGGAACAGGGTGCCGATCACGAATATCCCGAGCAAGCCGAACACCGCGTCGCCCCAAAGACCGAGAATTGCTCTCCCGCGCATGATAATGCGGGCGAGATAGCCGGAGCATGTCGCCACCAGGAGCCAGCCGGCGACAACGCCAAGATTCATGCTCGCATAGTCGATCCGGATTGCGTCCATCGACATAGACCTCCCTCAAGGCTCGTCATCGCTGCGATCCTACAACTTCCATCCGCTGAAGGGGAGGGTGGGTGGCGGTTTCAGGCGTCGATGCGCGAGATTTCGTCCACCTTCGGCACGTGAAACTGACCATAGGGCCGGTGTCGCCAGAGATAGGTCGGTACGATGGTCTCGACCGACTCAAGCGTCGTGATCCCAAGATCGGACAGGCCCGGCACTCCTGCGGCCGGCACATTGTCTTGCTTCAGCATCTGGACCTGATCGCCGGTGATCGGCGCGGGGCCAAGCAGCGGCAGGCGCGACAAGGCGCCCAGCGTATAGCCGAGCGGCGCAGCAAACAAAAAAGGGATCGGCAGCAGAAAGCGCGGACGATCGGTCACCCACATGATGTAGAGGAGCAATTCCTTCATGGTGTAGCTGCGCGGCCCGCCAAGCTCATAGGTCCGACCCTGGGCGTCCGGGCGGGCAAGCGCCGCGGCGACGCCGGCGGCGACATCGCCGACATAGACGGGCGCAAATCTCGTTGAGCCGCCGATCAGCGGAAGCACGGGCGTGATCCGCGCCATCTCCGCGAAGCGGGTGAAAAAACCGTCTTCCTGTCCGAACATGATGGAGGAACGCAGGATCGTCGCAGTCGGAATGGCTTCGCGGGTCGAGGCCTCGCCCTCGGCCTTGGTGCGGGCATAGACGGCTCTTGAGTCCGGAGATGCCCCAATGGCCGAGACGAAGACGTATCGTCGGACGCCGGCTTGCGCGGCGAGCGCCGCAATGTTCCGGGCGCCGAGCGCCTGCGTACCCTGGAAGCTTTGCGCGTCCCGCTCCGCCAGAATGCCAACCAAGTTGACGACGGCCTCCACACCTTCAAGGGCGCGTTCGATTGATGGGCGGTTGCGGACATTTGCCTGCACGAGCTGCACCTGGCCGACATCGCCGCTCAGTCTGAGATCGCCGCCAAGGTGCGGACGGCGCATCGCGACGCGGACCCGCCAGCCCTGCTTGCACAGCGCCCTGACGACATGCCGGCCGACGAAGCCGGATCCGCCGAACACGGTAACGATCTTGCCGGTCATGAGCCTATCCAGGAAGCGTGGTCAGGATCGCGATAGACCAAACTTCGCCTGGCAAGTCCATGCGGCCCGTCGCCGTCAGAACGGGTCGTCGCCCGGCCGGTCGAAGCGCATCCGCGCGATCTCGACCGCCGCGATGTTGTCGTTTACCCAGTCCGCGAGACCGGCGATCTTGCAGGCCAGTGAATCGCCCAGCGGCGTCGCATGGTATTCGACGCGGGGCGGGACCTCCCGATAATCGACCCGGCCCACCAGACCGTTCCGCTCAAGGTCGCGCAGCGTCTGGGTCAGCATCTTCTGGCTGATCCCGTGCAACCGCCGCAGGAGCGCCCCGTTGCGGGCCGGTCCGCCGTGAAGCGCGTGCAGGATCAGCAGGGCCCATTTGTCGGCGATCAGTTCGAGCAGATTCCGGGTCGGACAGTTGTCAGCGTAGATGACGTCGCCTGCGCTCCCGACATCGCCCCAAGTCTCTTTCCTCTGAGGTAGGGTGTCGGCCATCCTTGCTTCCCTTTCTGCCGCCGCACTCGGGGTGAAAACACTGTGCACGGGCAAGAACGCCCCATGCGCCATGTCGCACGTGAGCCGCTGTCATGCGGGCCCTGAAGCCTGCGCCCGCGTCACCAGATCCTGACCCGGTCTTCCGGTGGAATGTAGAGCTTGTCGCCGGGCTGGACGTTGAAGGCCGCATACCATTCGTCCATGTTGCGCACGACCCCGTTGGTGCGGAATTCCGGCATAGAATGTGGATCCGTAACCAGCCTCTGGCGGGTGTCGTCTTCCCGCGCCGTGGCGCGCCAGACCTGCGCCCAGGCGAGGAAGAAGCGCTGATCGCCCGTGAAGCCGTCAATGACGGGCGCCTCTTGACCGTTCAGCGACAGCTTGTAAGCCGTGTACGCCATGGTGAGGCCGCCAAGGTCCCCGATGTTCTCGCCCATGGTGAGCCGGCCATTGATGCAGCCATCCGTTACGGGGCAGTAAGCGTCGTATTGCGCGGCGAGCGTGTCGGTCGCGGCCTTGAACTTCGCGTCGGTCTCGGGCGTCCACCAGTTGCGGGTCCTGCCGCTTTCATCAAAGGCGCGTCCCTGATCGTCGAAGCCGTGGCCGATCTCGTGACCGATCACGCCGCCGATGGCTCCGTAATTGACGGCCGGATCGGCGTTGGCGTCGAAGAAGGGCGGCTGGAGGATCGCCGCCGGGAACGTGATCTGGTTCATCAGCGGGTTGTACTGGGCGTTCACCGTCTGGGCGTTCATGCCCCATTCCGAGCGATCGACTGGCTCGTTGAGCCGGGCGACCTGGCGGTTCCACTCGAACTTCCGGGCGGCGTCCATATTCTCGAAATGCTTGCCCTTCTCGATCGTCATGGCCGAATAGTCCCGCCACTTGGACGGATAGCCGATACGCGGCTCGAACGTGCCGAGCTTCTTCAGCGCCTCGGCACGAGTGGGGTCATCCATCCAGGCCAGGGTCTTGAGACGGCCGTCGAGCGCGGATCTGAGATTGGCGACGAGAGCGTCCATCTTCGCCTTGTTTTCCGGCGGGAAGTATTTGGCGACATAGACCTCGCCGACACCCTCGCCGATATTGTTGTCAAGCAGAGTGACCCCGCGCTTCCAGCGATCGCGCTTGGTTTCGACGCCCCGCAGCGTCTTGCCGTAGAAGTCGAACGAGGCGTCGTCGAACGCCTTGGGCAAGTTGGCCGCATTGTCCGACGCGATGTGGAAAGCCAGGTACTTCTTCCACGCGCCGACTGGCTCGCTGCCCACCAGTTTTGCGCCGTCTCGCACGGCCGTATCGCCATAGGCGACGATCTTGTCGACCGTGGCCGGGAGGCCCATGCCGGCGAGCACGCCGTCCCACTGAACGCTTGGCGCGAACGCCTTGAACTCGGCAAACGTCATGGTGTTGAAGGCTTTCTCGACGTTACGCAGGTCTTGCTGCGCCCAGTGGCCGCGCGCGATCTTCGTCTCCAGCGCGATCACCTGGTCGGCCGAGGCGGCGGGCGCCGCATCGCCGAGGAGTTCAAAGACTTTCGTCACATAGGTCTTGTAGCCGGCGCGGTATTTCTCGAAGGAGGCGCCGTCCTTCAGGTAATAATCACGGTCGGGCATGCCGATACCCGCCTGGACGGCCCACACAGAATACTGCGTCGGATCGTCCGGGTCGGCCTCGATGCCGATGCCGAAGGGCGCCGAGAAGTCGGGCGTCGACATCAGTTTGAGGACGCCGGCGCTGTCCGTGACGGCGTTGATCCTGTCGAGATAGGGCTGCAGAGGCGCAAGTTCCCGCGCCTCGATGCCGGCCTCGTCCATCCAGCTTGCATAGATGTCGCCGACCTTGGCCGCCGTGGTGCCGGCTGCGGGCGATCCTGCCGCCAGTTCCTCCACGACTGTCTTGACGTCCGTCTCCGACTTTTCGCCGAGCGCGTCGAAGGAGCCGAAACGGGCCTTGTCGGCCGGCATCTGGAAAGTCGCGAGCCACTTGCCATTGGCGTACTTGAAGAAATCGTCGCCCGGCTTGACCGCAGCGTCCATATGCGTGGTCTCGACGCCGAACGACCCGAGAGCCGCAACCTTGGGCGCCTCGGCGATCGTGGGCGCAGGCTTTTCAGCAGAGCATCCGATCAGGAAAACGGCGGCCGAGGACGCAAGCAGGAGTGAACGTTTCATCAAATCACCTTTTTGGAAGTTCGAAGGCTCGCCTCGGCCGCGTCCCGGGCCAGATTTGACCCCGATCGATTTCTGGAGTCAACGCGTGATATCGAAGATCAATAAGCTCGTCCATCGACGGCGTGCAATCAAGCTGACATCAAAGCAGTGCGAAAGTCCGATGAATGCGCGCGCCATCCGCGCTAGATCGTCATTGCCCGCGAGCGGCTGAAAGTCGTCCATGAACGAGCCCACGAGGACCAAGTTTCTGACCAGGCGGGGCGAGGCGGCGTTCTTCGGGTCGGGGCGAGGGCGCAGGCTGACGGATTTTGTCGTCCTCACCATTGCCGCAGCGGTCGTGCTGGCTGGCGGCGTGCTGACGGGTGCGGTCTCGATCCTGGCCGGACTCGTGTCCGCCGCGACTATCGGCGTCTTTTCGGCCCTCTACTTTCGCGGCACCGCTGACATCGAGGCGGAGGCGATCCTTGAAGCCCGCGCCGCCGCCAGCGATGAGGAACGTGCGTTGCGCGTCGAAAGCGAGCGCATCTTTCGCTCCGCGATGATCGACGCTCTTCCCGAACCGGCGATGTACATTGACGCCCAGGGTAAGGTGGAAGCCGCAAACGGCGCCGCGCGGCGTCAGTTTCGTTTCGTCGGGGCCGAACCGCTCCTCACCGTGGTGGTGCGCCGCCCGGAATTGCTGGACGCGGTTGCGACCGCCCGCCGCGACGGCAAGGCGCAGATATTCGAGTTCGTGGAGCGCGACGAAACCGACCGCTACTTTTCCTGCGTCGCCGCGCCGCTGGTCACTCCCATCAGCGCGGGCGTGCTGATCAGCATGCACGACCTCACCGAAATCAAGCGGGCCGAATTCGCCCGGGTCGATTTCCTCGCCAACGCCAGTCACGAACTGCGAACGCCGCTGACTTCGCTGTCCGGCTTCATCGAGACGATGCGCGGCCCGGCCCGGCAGGACCCGGAGGCGTGGGACCGGTTTCTCGAAATCATGCATGGGCAGGCCGAGCGGATGCGGCGCCTGATCGCGGATCTGCTCTCGTTGTCGCGGATCGAACTCAACGAGCACAGGCCCCCGGACACCAGCGCCGATCTCGCGGCGGTTGTCGCCGAAGTCGGCGACGCCCTGCTGCCGGTCGCTAACGAACGCCAGGTCAAGTTGCGCATTTCCGGACCGGCCTCTGGCGTCTTCGTAACCGGTGTGCGCGACGAACTGAGCCAGGTGGCCCAGAACCTCGTCGATAACGCCATCAAGTATTCAAAGCCCGGCGACGTCGTGGAGATCGAGATCCGCGCTGGCCTCACCCGGGAGGAGGCCACCGCCCAGGCCGGACGGCGCTGGGAGGATGCCGGGCACATGTCCATCGCCACGGCGCCTTTAACATCCTCGGGGCGGTTCGCTGTGCTGCGCGTCAGCGATTCCGGACCGGGCATCGACCGCCAGCACCTGCCCCGTCTGGCGGAGCGATTTTACCGCGTGGATCCGGGTCGGGGCCTGCGCCGCGGAACGGGACTTGGGCTGGCGATCGTCAAGCACGTCGTGACGCGGCACCGAGGAGAGTTTCTCGTAGAAAGCGAGCCTGGCCGCGGGTCCGCCTTCGGCGTTGTTCTGCCCGCCAGCGTCGCGGCGCCGGCCGCCGAAGACGGCCGTCTCCTGTCGGCAGCCGAAGCGGGGCGGCAGGCCTGACACAACCGCTCCTCCAGTCCCGCGGACAAGTTGTTTTGGCCCGCCCGGCACATGCCGGTTTTTCCGTCTGAAACGAAGGAATCTGAAGGGCGGCATGTCGGATCGCGAGAGCGAACGACGGCTATCTGTCGCAAGCTGTCGAGACGCGGCGTCACAAGAGTGTCAAATACGTCCCCTAGTGAGTTAGGAAAGGGGGCGGACCATGGCGGGGGAGCGGGGAAGCGGGACGTCCGTCAACGCCTTCGGAGGCTCCGGTAAGGTGTGTAGCTTGAAGACGCCGGCGACAACTCTTGTCGTTTCGCGCGGGCAAAGCCGGAGGTCGTGTTGAGCCGGGTCGAACCCATCACGGCGGCTCGCTCCGGCGCTCCTGAGGGCGCTGCGCGTCAGGAGGCGCCTGAAATCAAGGTCCGCGCCCGCGAGGTCTCGGTTTTTTACGGCGACAAGCAGGCGCTGTACGGGGTGTCGCTGGATATTCCGGAAAAATCGGTGACAGCGTTGATCGGCCCCTCGGGCTGCGGGAAATCGACCTTCCTGCGTTCGATCAACCGCATGAACGACACGATAGACGGCGCGCGCGTCACGGGTGCGATCGAAATCGATGGCGAGAACGTGAATGATCGTTCGGTTGATCCGGTGCAGCTGCGCGCACGCGTCGGCATGGTGTTCCAGAAGCCCAACCCCTTTCCGAAATCCATTTTCGACAATGTGGCGTACGGCGCCCGCATTCACGGCCTCGCCGGCTCCCGCAAGGAGCTGGAGGAGATTGTGCGCACCTCCCTGGAGCGCGCGGGCCTCTGGAACGAGGTGAAGGATCGTCTCGCCCAGTCCGGCGCCGGGCTTTCAGGCGGACAGCAACAGCGCCTGGTGATCGCGCGGGCCATCGCCGTCAACCCCGAAATCATCCTGATGGACGAGCCGTGTTCGGCTCTCGATCCTATAGCGACCGCGCGGGTCGAGGAACTCATCGACGAGCTCAGGTCAAATTATTGCATCGTGATCGTCACGCATTCCATGGCCCAAGCCGCGCGGGTGTCCCAGAAGACGGCTTTTTTCCACATGGGCGCCATCATCGAAACCGGCCCCACCGAAACCATCTTTACCAATCCGCGCGATGCGCGCACGCAAGACTATATCACCGGGCGATTCGGATAACCTGACGCTCCCGGAATGGCGTGGGGCGCAGCAGGAACAAGAGACATGATCGAACACACGGTGCGTTCGTTCTCCGCCGATCTCGAAGAGCTGTCCGGCGATCTTGCGCGCATGGGCGGCCTCGCGGAAGACGTACTTTCGGACGCCATCCAGGCGATCTCAACCCGGGATTCGTTCTTGGCCGACACCGTCGTCGCGCGCGATCCCCAGATTGACGCCATGCAGACCGAAATCGAGCGGAAAATCCTGCGCGTGCTGGCGTTGCGCCAGCCGCTCGCGCGCGACCTGCGCCAGACGATCGCGGCGCTCAAGATCGCCTACGAACTCGAGCGCATCGGCGATCTCGCCAAGAACATCGCCAAGCGGGCGAAGGTTCTCGATGTCGTCGAACCTGCCTCGGCGCTGAAAGGCGTCGCTCGCATGGGGCGCCTCGTCATCGCCCAGCTCAAGCGCGTTCTCGACGCCTACTCGGCCCTCGAAACCGACGCCGCCACGAAGGTGTGGACGCGCGACGAGGAGGTCGATGAGCATTACACGTCGCTCTTCCGGGAAGTGCTCACCTACATGATGGAGGACCCGCGCATGATCACGGGTTGCACCCACCTGTTGTTCGTGGCCAAGAACCTCGAGCGCGTCGGCGACCACTGCACCAACATCGCCGAGGAGATTCATTTTCTCGTGACGGGCGAAACCCTGACGACAGAGAGGCCGAAAGTCGATGTCTTCAGCAGCAATTGAAGCTCCCCGAAGCGTTCGAAGCGTGGCGGCGAGGCCCTACGCGCTGATCGTCGAGGACGAATCCGCGCTGATCGAACTGGTGCGCTACAACCTCGAAAGGGAAGGTTATGAGATCGGCGTCGCGATGGATGGCGAGGAGGCCCTGCTGTTAATCGAGGAGCGTCAGCCCGACATCGTGATCCTCGACTGGATGCTGCCTCGGCTCGCCGGGATCGAGGTCTGCCGCCGTCTGCGGTCGAAACCGGCGACCCGCAATCTCCCGGTCATCATGCTGACCGCCAAGGCCGAGGAGGCCGACCGCATCCGCGGCCTCGACACCGGCGCCGACGACTACATGGTCAAGCCCTTCTCCATGGTCGAGTTGACGGCGCGCATCCGCGCAGTCATGCGTCGCATCCGGCCTGCACTCGCCGAGGACAAGGTGGTGATCGGCGACATAAGCGTCGATCGTTCCGCGCACCGCGTCACGCGCAATGAGGTCGAGGTGCATCTGGGGCCGACCGAATTCCGCCTGCTCGATTATTTCATCCAGCACCCTGGCCGGGTCTTCTCTCGCGAGCAGCTGCTCGATGCGGTTTGGGGCTCCGACGTCTATGTCGAGACGCGCACGGTAGATGTCCATATCGGACGCCTGCGCAAGGCTCTGGCCAAGGGCGGGGGAGAGGATCCCATCCGCACCGTCCGTTCGGCCGGGTATTCGCTGGACGCGGGCTGATCTATTCCCAAGACCCAACGTTGTGCTCAGGCGCTCGCCGCTCGAATTGGTCTCTCGGATCTATCGCCCAACCGGGACAGCTCCTTATCCCGCCAACCGCTGGATGTAGTCGAACTCGCGGGCGCGGCGTTCGCGTTTCTTGGCGGGCTGGAACGCCACCCGCGCATGGTCGGCGCAGTAGGGCGAACCGTGGCAGGAGCCCCGGCCGCAAAAGCCGAAGGTGGAATCCGCCGGATCGCCTATCGGCCATTTGCACATGGAATCCTTGACGGTCATCACCGTCACCATGTCGCCATTGGGTAGGAGCAGCGGCTCGATATTGGCGTCTGGGAGCGGCAGCGGAGCGATGGAGACGCTTTGGCGAACGGCGAGGCCAGTCGCGCCGTTGCGCGCGGGCGAGGCTTGGCGCGGGAGATGGTGCGGCTTGGGCTGCGCGAGGCGCGGCGAGCGCTTTACTGGCCGCGACGGCGTCGCGCGGCCTGAGAGTCCCAGCCGGTGAACTTTGCCGATTACGGCGTTGCGGGTCACGGACCCCAAGCGCTTGGCGATCTGGCTGGCGCTGTGGCCTTCGGCCCACAGCTTCTTGAGTTCCGCGACGCGTTCTTCGGTCCAGCCCATCGACTCATCTCCTCAGCCGCTGAGAAACCTGCAAGACACAACATGTTGTCAGTGTCTCTTCGATCTCGCTCCCTAGCAACTATGGATAGTAGCTGTCCGAGCGACAGGCGCAACATACGGGGGCCCTTGCTAACAGGTTAATCAATATGTTGGGGTTCTCCACAAGACAGTGAGTCAAACGGCCGCAGGCGGGGTTGTGGCCCTCTGTGGCTCCTCGGACTCACCCTCATCGATTTTCGGACCGCTTGTGGCCGCTTCTGGCGGCCTGCGCGGACGCTTAAATACTGGTGGCGCGCGAACGGAGAAAGCTTAAAACCCCGGCCATGGACCAGACGCTGACTCGCCCGCCTTTGGACGCCTCACACTCGGGCGCGTTGGCCCCCAGGGCTTACGGTTCGGTCAACTGGATCGGGCTTTGGACCCTGTGCCTGCGCGAGACGCGCCGTTTCTGGAAAGTCGGTATGCAGACGCTGTTCGCTCCTGTGGTGTCCTCAATCCTGATGCTGTTTGTGTTCAAGCTGGCCATTCCCGGCGGCGCGGCCCTGCCGGGAGGCCTCGACTTTGCTTCCTTTCTGACGCCCGGGATCGTGATGATGGCAGTCCTCACCAATGCCTTCGCCAACACCTCGTCCTCCCTGATCATCGCTAAGGTTCAAGGCAACTCGGTCGATTTCCTGATGCCGCCGCTCTCGCCCATCGAACTGACGCTGGGCTTTTTGTCCGGCTCGGTGACACGAGGCGTTCTGGTGGGTCTGGTGACCTATGTCTCGGTGTGGGCGATGCAGATCACACCGTTTAATGTGGAGCACGTCTGGGCCATCGCCTACTACGCCATCATCGGCTCTCTTTTCATGGGTGCGGTCGGCCTGCTTGGCGGAATCTGGGCCGACAAGTTCGATCACATGGCGGCGGTGCAGAACTTCGTCATCGCGCCGCTGACCATGCTGTCGGGGACCTTCTATCCTCTTAGCCGGCTGGGAGATCCCTTCGAGTCGATTTCGCACGCCAACCCGTTCTTCCACCTTATTGACGGGTTTCGTTATGGCTTCACCGGCCAGCACGAGGGCGATCTTGCGTTCGGCGCGATTTACGTTCTGGCGATCACGCTCGCGCTCTGCGCGCTGTGCTGGCGCCTCTTGCGATCCGGCTATAAGCTCAAGGCTTAGCGGTCCTTGCCTTGTTTCGATTTGGCTGCGGCGCGGCGCACGATCAACAGTCACGTTGTTGATGCTGGGATTCCCTTCGCGTGATGGCGAGACCTTGCGCGCCAGCCTGCTCGCCGAAGCAGGCGCCGTAGGGAAGCAATGCGTCGATGTGCTCTGTCTCAAGCACGGGACAGGCGTCGAGCAACATCTGCCAGGTCGCGCAATTGGATTTCCAGGTGCAAGAGGTCGTCCGAACTTATTGGATTGATGCATTGACAGGGGCAGGGCAGACCTAAAGGGTCCGCGCTTTATTTTCTCAAGCGATTTCTGACATCCAGCCGGAGACGCCGATGTCGACCGCCATTCTGCCCGTCTACGGTCCGAGCCCGATCGTGTTCGAGCGAGGCGAGGGCGTGCGTCTCTATGATGACGCCGGAAAATCCTATCTCGACTTTATCGCTGGCATCGCCGTCAACAGCCTTGGCCATGCGCATCCCTCCCTGGTGAAGGCGCTGAACGAGCAGGCCGGCAAGCTCTGGCATCTTTCCAACATGTATCGCATCTCCGGACAGGAGCGCCTCGCCCAGCGCTACGCCGACCTCACCTTCGCGGACAAGGTCTTCTTCACCAACTCCGGCGCCGAGGCCATTGAAGCCTCGATCAAGATCGCGCGGCGCTATCACTGGGCCAAAGGCGAAACGGAGCGGGCGACCATCTTGTCTTTCACCGGCTCCTTCCACGGCCGGACCTATGCCGGCATCAATGCTGGCGGGCAGGACAAGTACCGCGAAGGCTTTGGTCCGCGCCTGCCCGGCTTCGCCACGCTTCCGTATGGCGACCATGAAGCGCTGCGGGGTGCGATCGTCGAGCCGCATGTCGCAGCCGTGCTCATCGAACCGGTGCAGGGCGAAGGCGGCGTTCGGGAGGTTCCTCAGCAGTGCCTGCAAGGCCTCCGTGAGCTGTGCACTGAACACGGAGTCCTCCTCATCTATGATGAGGTCCAGTGCGGCGCAGGACGGACTGGACAGCTCTTCCACCACCAATGGATGACTGGCGCCGATCCGGACATTCTTGCGGCCGCCAAGGGCATTGGCGGCGGCTTCCCGATGGGGGCGTGCCTCGTCACAGACGAAGCCGCATCGGGCATGGCGAAGGGCGTTCACGGGTCCACTTTTGGCGGCGGGCCGCTGGCGATGGCGGTCGGCAATGCGGTGCTCGACGTGATCATGGAGGACGGATTTCTCGAGACCGTCCGCCGCGTGTCCGGCACGCTGACGCAGGGCCTCGAAAGCCTGAAGGACCGCTATCCCGAACTCGTCGTCGGGGTGACCGGGCGCGGCCTCTTGCGCGGCCTACGCATGACCAGGGACCCATTGCCGTTGCGGGCGACCCTGGCGGAACGCGGGCTCCTCGTCGGGACGGCGGGCGACAATGTTCTGCGCCTCGCTCCCCCGCTGATCGTCACCGATGACGACGTGCGCGAGGCGGTCGACGCCATCGACCAGGCCCTTAACGCCATGATCACCGCCGCCGGGAGCTGAGGGTGAACCATTTCATCGATCTCTGGCCGCTGCCGGCCAGCGTGCTGCGGTCGATCCTCGACAACGCCAGGGCGCGAAAATCCCGGCGGCGGGATCTGCCCCGGGGCGCCCCGGACCGTGACGCGCCTCTGGCGGGGCGGGCGCTGGCGATGATCTTCGAGAAGAACTCCACCCGCACCCGCGTCTCCTTCGACATGGCGATCCGTCAGCTGGGCGGCTCATCGCTCGTGCTCAACGCCGGCGACACCCAGCTTGGCCGGGGCGAATCGATTGAGGACACCGCGAAGGTCTTCTCGGGCTATGTCGATGCCGTGATGATCCGCGCCCGTCGCCATGCGGACGTCGAGGCGTTCGCGGCGGTGGCGACGATCCCGGTGATCAACGGCCTCACGGACAGATCGCACCCCTGCCAGATCATGGCCGACCTGCAGACCCTGGAAGAGGGCGGGCTGAACCTCAAGGGCGCGCGCATCGCCTGGGTGGGCGACGGCAACAACGTCGCCGCGACCTTCATCCATGCTGCGCCGAAATTCGGCTTCTCGCTCGCGGTGGCCACGCCGACGGCATACGGGCCTCGTCCAGAGGATATCGCCCGGGCGCGGGCCGAGCAGGGCCGGATCGAGATATTCGCCACGGCGGCCGAGGCCGTTGCCGGCGCCGACGTCGTCGTGGCCGACACCTTCGTTTCGATGGGCGACCTCTATGGCGACAAGCGGCTTTCGGACCTCGCCGGCTTCAAGGTTGACGAGGCGCTCATGCGCGGCGCCAATGGCGGGGCGCTTTTTCTTCACTGCCTGCCGGCCCATCGCGGCGAAGAGGTCGATGCGGCCGTGATCGACGGTCCTCAGTCCCGCGTCTTCGAAGCGGCCGAAAACCGGCTTCACGCCCAGAAGGCCATTCTGGAGTGGTGCCTGCAGGTGTAGCCCCAGGCCCCATCGAAGGATGCTCAAGTTGCATCCAGTGGCGATCAACCCCATTTTGGCGGTCTTCCCTGTAGCGCAGCTCTTCCGGACATGACTGATACCCCTTCCCTGAACGATCCCTTGGGTGAAGGCGACGATTTCGTCGCCACCTTCCAGATCGAGGACGCGCATGTGCGCGGCCGCGTCACGCGCCTCGGCGACGGCACGGTGGACGCCATTCTGAAGCGTCACGACTATCCACGCTGGGCCGCCCATCTTCTGGGCGAGGCGATCACCCTCTCGGTGCTCGCGGCGGCGTCGCTCAAATTCGACGGCAAGGTGATTGTCCAGGCGCAGGGCGATGGACCTGTCTCGCTCCTGGTGGCCGAGGCCCGATCGGACGGCGGTCTGCGCGGCTATCTGCGCCTCAACCGCGAGAAATGGGACAATCTCGAGCGCATCAATCGCGGCGCGAAGCCTCACATCCCGCAGGCGATCGGCAAGGGCGCGATGGCGATCATCCTTGCACCGTCCGACCCGGACCGCGACCCCTATCAGGGCATTGTGCCGCTGGATGGGGCGAGTCTCGCCGATTGCGCGCAGACCTATTTCAACCAGTCGGAACAGATCCCGACGCGCGTGCGCCTCGCCGTGGCGGAACTGTCGGAGCCGGGCGGGACAATGCGCTGGCGGGCTGGCGGCGCGCTGCTGCAGCAGGTGGCGGGAGACGCTGTACGCGGCGATACCGACGATGACTGGGACAATGCCCGCGCCCTGTTCGACACGGTGACCGACCTCGAACTTGCCGATCCGGACCTGTCGTCGGCCCGATTGCTGTATCGACTATTCCATGAGAACGGCGTGCGGCTGGAGCCTCCGGCGCGCCTGTCGGACACATGCACATGCTCGGAAGACAAGCTCCGCCGGACCTTGCAGGCGATGCCGCGCAAGGAGGTGGTCGCGCTGGCGGAGGCGGACGGAGCCATCGTCGCGGATTGTCAGTTCTGCGGACGCATCTACAGGTTTCCAGCCAGCGAACTTGGCGCTGACATCACGATCTGAGCGATCAGTTCGGCGCGCTTTGGTCGTAGGGGCTGTCGAGAGCGAACAGCGGAATTCGGGCGTCGAGCACGGCGCCGGCGTCGTCCGCCAGACGATAGACGCCCTGCATCATCCCTGAAGGGGCCGACAGGGGCGCGCCCGACGTGTATTCGAATTTTGCGCCCGGCGTGAGCACGGGTTGCTGGCCGACGACCCCGGCGCCGTTGACTTCCTGCACGCGCCCGTCGCGGTCGGTGATGCGCCAGTGGCGGGTCATCAGCTGCAGGGTGCGGCCGCCCTGGTTCTCTATCTCGACATGGTAGGCCCACATATAGCGGTCCTCCTCCGGAGAGCTTTCGTCCTCCAGGAAGCGCGGCGATACGCGGACGACGATGCCGTCTGTTTCCGCCTCATAGGCCGTGACCTGCGTCATCACAACTCCTCTGCAAACTGCCGCCGCGACCCAGCACTTATCCCGTCCGGACAGGGATGAAGCAACGGTAAAGTCCATTGTTCTGCGACTTGGCCCGTCACCCACCGAGCGCCTGTTCCAGGTCGGCGGCGATGTCCTCGGCGTCCTCCAGGCCGACCGACAGCCGGATCCAGCTGTCGTCGAGACCGATGGCGGCGCGCTCCTCTTCGGTCAGCGTCCGGTGGGTGGTGGTGGCAGGATGCGTAATCAGGGATTTCGAGTCGCCCAGATTGTTGGAGATGTCGATCATGCCGAGGCGGTTAAGCATGTCGAACGCCGCCGCCTTGCCGCCCTTGAGCGAAAACGCCACAAGCGTTCCGCCGGATGTCATCTGCCGGGCGTGGATGGCGCGATGCGGATGGTCGCCGCGCCCGGGATACCGCACGGCGGCGACAGAGGGATGGTTCGCCAGCCGATCCGCCACGGTCGCCGCATTGTCGGACATCCGGCCCACCCGAACGTCGAGCGTCTCGAGGCCCTTGACCAGAACCCAGGCGTTGAAGGGCGACATCGCCGGGCCGGTGTGGCGATAGTATTGCTGGATGTGGTCTTCGATCGCCTTGGTCTTGCCAAGTATCGCGCCCCCCAACACGCGCCCCTGTCCGTCCATGTGTTTGGTGGCGGAATAGACGATCCAGTCCGCGCCGTGCTCCAGGGGCTTTTGCAGAATTGGGGAGGCGAAGACATTGTCGACGATCAGCTCGCCGCCCGCACGATGTACCAGATCCGCGACGCCGGAAATGTCGATCGCGTCGAGCAGCGGATTGGTGGGCGTCTCGATCAAGGCGAATTTCACCGGCTGGGAACAGGCGACGCGCCACTCGTCGAGGTTGGCGCCGTCCACCCAGTCAACCTGGACGCCCATTTTCGGGCAGATGTTTTTCAGGATCCATATGCACGACGAAAACAGCTGCCGCGCCGCGACGATGCGGTCGCCCGGCTGGCAGGGGGCGACCAGCATGGTGTGAATGGCCGCCATGCCGCTCGCCGTCGCCCGGCAGTCCTCGGCGCCCTCCAGCAGCGCCAACCGCTCCTCGAACATGCGCACCGTCGGATTGGCGTAGCGGGAATAGATGTAGCCGCCCTCGTCCCCCGCCATGCGCGCGGCGTGGCGCTCGGCGCTTGGATAGACAAATCCAGAGGTCAGAAACAGCGCCTCCGACGTCTCGCCATGTTGCGACCTGGTCTGGCCGCCGCGCACCAGCTGGGTGGCCGGCCGCCAGGATGGGTTATTGGGTCCGGATGCGTCGTCTGCCATGAGTGTCCCGCTGACATTTGCCTGTCGCGCGACATAGGACGAAATGGGAAACGACGAAAGACAGCGGGCTTTGGCCTGTGATGATATGGAGCGTGCTTCAGGAGGTCGCGGTGATTCCCAGGACGAAGCGAGGCAAGACGGCGCTCGAGAGGCCCGACGCGGTCAAATCCGGCGTGCTGCCTGATCGCGAATTGCACGCGCTTCTGGCCTCGGGCGCAATCGCCGCCGAGCGGGGAATGCAGCGCGATCAGGTCCAGCCTGCGAGTCTCGATCTGCGACTCGGCGATCTGGCCTATCGCCTGCGCGCGAGTTTTCTGCCAGGCGCGCACGACGTGGCGAGCCGGTTGGACGACAGTCTGGTCATGCACACGCTCGATCTCACACGCGGCGCTGTGCTGGAAACGGGTTGCGTCTATCTCGTTCCGCTGCGGGAGCGCCTGCGCCTGCCTTCCGATCTTTCAGCTGCCGCGAACCCGAAAAGTTCGACCGGTCGGATCGACGTTTTTGTGCGGGCCGTGTGCGATCATGCCCGCGCCTTCGACAGCGCGCCCGTGGGCTACAATGGTCCGCTGTACGCCGAGATCAGCCCGCGCACCTTTTCGGTGCTGGCCCGCACCGGCGACCGGCTGCTGCAGCTTCGTGTCCGGCGCGGCGTCCACAGGCCGATGCGGGAGCTGGTCTTCAGCCTCGACCTCCATCCGACGGCTGGCTCCATTGTGGGCTATCGCGCCAAGCGGCATTCGCGCGTGATCGACCTGGCGCGGATCGGCGCCCACGGCGTCGAGGATTTCTGGGAGCCGATCCAGGCCCGCGAGAATCGCATCGTGCTTGATCCCGGTGAATTCTACATTCTCGCCTCGAAGGAAAAGATCGTCATACCGCTCGACGAGGCAGCGGAAATGGCGCCCATCGCGCCGGAGCTGGGCGAGTTCCGTGCGCACTATGCGGGCTTCTTCGACCCCGGTTTCGGCGTGAAGCAGAAGAGCGGAAAGGCGGTCCTTGAAGTCCGCTCCCGCGATGTGCCGTTCATTCTTGAGGACGGCCAGCCGGTCGGTCGCCTGGTTTTCGAGGCGATGACGGCGCCTCCGGACGTGCCCTATGGCGCCAAAGGCTCGTTCTCGACCTATCAGGGTCAGGGGCTGCGCCTGTCGAAATATTTCTCGCCGACGGACCAATAGTCCGGGCAAGAACGCTTCGGTTCAAACGGCGTTCAGGTTTGCTACCGTAGGGGATCAGTGATGGGCATCAGAGGGAGCGGGAGGGGACCGTGAACGCATCGCGCAGGCTTGTGATGGCGGGACTCGGCGCGACGGCGCTGGTCGGAGGCGGACAGGCGAGGGCGCAACGGCCTTCCAGAAACCTTCCCGCTGCAACCGGGCCATTTGCCGCCGCCGCCGCCTATTCTGCCGAGCGCCGGGGCGTCTCCCTGTTGGTGATGCAGGACGGAAAGGTGCTGTTCGAAAACTATCCCTCCCCCGGGGGCGCGGCGAAGGGCTGGGAGCTGGCCAGCGGTACCAAAAGTTTTACAGGCGTCATGGCGGCGGCCGCATCCGGCGACGGCCTGCTCGATATCGAGGAGGCATGCTCCAAGACGCTAACGGAATGGGCGGGCGATCCGGTCCGCAGCCGCGTGACGATCCGCCATCTGCTGACTCTCACCTCCGGCCTGAAGGGTGAGGGCATTGGGCGCCCTCCGACCTACGCTGACGCGATCAAGGCGAAACCGGTGTCGGCGCCCGGCGCCAAGTTCGAATATGGTCCGACTCCGTTTCAGGTCTTCGGCGAAATCCTGAAGCGCAAGCTGAAGGCCGCAGGCCAGCCGGACGATCCGGTAGTCTGGCTGCAAGGCCGGGTGTTCGATGGCCTCGGCATTCGTCCCACCGACTGGAAGCGCGGCGCTGACGGCAATCCCTTCCTGCCGCAGGGCGCGCATTTTATTGCACGGGACTGGGCGGTATTTGGCCAGTGGGTAATGGACGGCGCCGAGGGCGTCGATTCGAAAGTCTACACGGCGCTGTTCGAGTCGACCTCCGCCAATCCGGGCTATGGTCTGTCGTGGTGGCTGCTGCGGCCCGGCCTGATCGGACCGTCGCCGCGCGCCGGGGTGAACGCCGACACGATCGGCGCCGACGCCATGAAGGAGGACATCGTGATGGCCGCAGGGGCCGGCGATCAGCGCCTTTATCTGATCCGCAAGCGCAATCTCGTGGTGGTCCGCCAGGCCAATGAAATCCTGCGCGCCATGACCCCGCGCGCCGTGAAATGGAGCGACGGGGATTTCCTGAAGCTGCTGCCGGTTTAGCGCGGCTTCGGAAGGCGCTAACCTACTTGTCAATGACGCTTGACAGGCTTGCAACCAGCGTCTATCTGTCAATGACACTTGACAGGAGAAGGTATGCCAGAGATCACATTCAAGCAAGCCAATCGCCGCTATCGGCGCATGTTCTGGCCGGTCATCGGGGTCTACACGGCCATCTGCTTTGCCGGCCCCTTGTATCTGAAGACGCTCGCAGAGCCGCCGCAATGGCTTGTTGCCGGAGTTGCACTGGCCTCGGCCGCGCCCCTCGTCTTGGTGTTCTGGCTGATGAGCCGTCTCCTGCGCGAGACGGACGAATACACGCGCGCCATGCAGACCCAGGCCATGCTGGCAGGCGGCGGCGCGACGCTCTCCTTCGCAGGCGTGTGGGGATTTCTCGAACTCTTCGAGGTCGTGCCCCACCTTTGGCCCTTCCTTCTCGTGCCAATGTTCTTCTTCGCCTATGGCGCCGTCTATTGCGCCCGCCGCTTACGGGCAGGCTCGGGAGCCGCGCGTTGAAGAACACGCTGCGCGACCTGCGCGCCGGGCGCGGCTGGAGCCAGGGCGATCTCGCCGACGCGCTCGGCGTGTCGCGCCAGTCCGTCAATGCGCTTGAGACTGGAAAGTACGACCCCTCTCTGCCGCTCGCCTTCCGCATTGCGCGCCTGTTTGACAGGCGGATCGAGGATGTCTTCGACGACGGATTTGCCGCTGGAACGCTTGCCGCAGAATGATGCTCATATCTTTCTGAGCGCGGCCGCCTCTTCCGCTAGCCTGGCGATTGCCGACCAGTCGCGTGCATCGACCAGCGCCTTGGGCGCCATCCATCCGCCGCCAATGACGGACACATTGGGCCGGACCAGATAGGCAGACGCGCTGGCGAACGTGATCCCTCCTGTCGGACAGAACCGCACTGCGCCGAAGGGTCCGGCAAAGGCGTTCAGCATGGCGAGCCCGCCCGCCTGTTCGGCGGGAAAGAACTTGAAACGCTCAAGACCCAGTTCCAGCCCGGCCATGATTTCCGTGGCGGTGGCGACCCCAGGAAGGATCGGCGCGTTCGCCTGGCGCGCCGCCGCCACGGTGGCGGACGACAATCCCGGCGTCACGATGAAACGCGCGCCCGCCGCGACCGCCTGCTCGACGTCGCGGGCGTTCAATACCGTGCCCGCGCCAACAACGGCGCCGCCGACGCCATGCATGCTTCGAATAACGTCCAGCGCGACCGGCGTTCGCAGCGTCACCTCAAGCACGCGAAGACCCGCGCCAACCAGCGCCTCCGCCAGCGGGATCGCGTCCTCCACCCGCTCGACCGTCAGCACGGGTATCACCGGCTGCAGCGCCATCAATTCGTCTATCGGCATCGGCGTCATCAGAGTCCCGGCCCCGAGCGTGGGTTGAAAATGCTGCCGCCGCTTTCGGCGTCGCCGACCAGGGCGCGCAGTGGGGCGAACAACTCGCGTCCATAGCCGTGACCGGGACGGGGCGGCAGAACCTGCGTCCGGGCGTCCAGCACCTCACGGCTGACCATGAGGTCGAGCCTGCCGGCTTCGGCGTCGAGAAGGATGCGATCGCCGTCCTGAATCACCGAAAGGGGCGAGTGCTGGTCGGCGGCGGGCGTCACGTGAATCGCGGCAGGCACCGACCCAGACGCGCCCGACATGCGCCCGTCGGTAACGAGCGCGACACGAAACCCCCGGTTCTGCAGGACCGTCAGCGACGGCGTCAGCTTGTGGAGTTCGGGCATGCCATTGACGCGCGGTCCCTGGAACCGAACGACCGCCACCACGTCACGGTCGAGCGCTCCGGCCTTGAACGCGTCCAGAAAGCCTTCCTGCGTCTCGAACACAGCGGCGGTCGCGTCGATCCGGCGTCGATCGGCCGGAACGGAGGAAATCTTGATCACGCCGCGCCCGAGCGTTCCCTTCAGCAGACGCAGCCCCCCCTCGGCTTCGAACGGGGCGGACATCGACCGCAGAATGCTGGTGTCGAGCGATTCACGAGGCGCGGCGCGCCAGGTGAGGACGTCCCCGTCCAGCCATGGCTCTTCAGCGTAGCGGGAAAGGCCAGGCCCTGTCACCGTCAGCACGTCCCCATGCAACAGACCCGCGTCCAGCAATTCGCGCACCAGAAAACCCATGCCCCCCGCCGCGTGGAACATGTTCACGTCCGCCGATCCGTTCGGGTAGATACGCGCCAGCAGCGGCGTGACCGCAGAGATCTCCGCGAAATCGTCCCAGTCGACGATGATGCCCGCCGCTGCGGCCATGGCGGGAATGTGCAGGGCATGATTGGTCGATCCGCCCGTCGCCATCAGGCCGACGAGGCCGTTGACGATGGCGCGCTCGTCGATGATGTGCGCCAGCGGCCGGTCCCTCGACAGCGAGAGCGCGATGGCTTGCGCGGCGGCGGCCCGTGTCAGCGCCTCGCGCAGCGGCGTGCCGGGATTGACGAAGGCCGTCCCGGGCAGGTGCACTCCCATCAGCTCCATCAGCATCTGGTTCGAGTTGGCGGTGCCATAGAATGTACAGGTGCCCGCCGTGTGATAGGACGCCGCCTCCGCCGCAAGCAGCTCGTCCCGCGTGGCGATCCCTTGCGCGAAGCGTTCGCGCACCGCCGCTTTTTCCTTGTTGGGAATGCCCGACGGCATCGGTCCCGCCGGCACAAAGAGAACCGGCAGATGGCCGAAGGCGAGCGCGCCGATCATCAGCCCGGGAACGATCTTGTCGCAGACGCCCAGCATCAGGACCGCGTCGAACGCGTCGTGGCTGAGCGCGATCCCGGTCGCCAGCGCAATGACGTCACGCGAAAAGAGCGACAGCTCCATGCCGGGCCGGCCTTGCGTGACGCCGTCGCACATGGCGGGTACGCCGCCGGCGACCTGCGCGACCCCGCCCGCGCGCCGAGCCGCGTCCTTGATGATGTCGGGATAGCCGGCAAAGGGCTGATGCGCGCTCAGCATGTCGTTGTAGGAGGTGATTATCCCGATATTCGGCGCCTGCCCGCGCAGGGTCAGCTTGTCGCCGAGAGGGGAGGCTGCGAAGGCGTGGGCGAGGTTGCCGCACGAGAGACGCGATCGTCCGGGTCCTGCCTCGCGCGCCGCTTCAATGCGGTCGAGATAGGCCGCCCGTGTCGGCGCGCTGCGCTCGATGATGCGGGCCGTGACGCGTGAAATGGCAGGGTTCAGGTTGGTCATGCGGGCCTTTGAAGGGCAATCGCCTTGTCGCCCTCATGCTTCGCCCTGCCCAGCATGAAGGTATTTGCGCGAACCGCCAGGACAAGTCCTCCACCTGCGAAGCCGATCAGGGCGCCCAGAAGGCGTGGACGGGAATCTTCTTCTGAGCCAGGAGATCCCTGACGGGGCTGTCTCCAGATCCTTCCTTGGCCTGGTTGTAGATGTTCAGCTTCTCCTGGCCCATGAAAAGCAGGACGATGCGTCGCGACGCGAGTATCCCTGTTAGCGTCAGTGTCATCCGTTCGGGCGAACCGGGAGCGCCGGGCGCGTGGATGCCCGCGACTCGCCTAGTGCCCGAAGGGTTCACGGCCGCCTCGAATCCGTCCGCTCCGGGAATCAGCGACGCGATATGGCCGTCCGGTCCCATGCCCAATAGGCAGATGTCGAAGGGCATGATGGCGGAGATGCGCCGCTCCGTGACGATGGCCCCGCCGCTCGCCTTGGCGTGATTGGTCTTGAACGAGATGAAGGTTGCGCCGGCTGCTCGCCGCCGCAGAAGCTGGTCGCGAACAAGATGCTCGTTGCTCGCCGGGTCCTCGACCGACACCCAGCGTTCGTCGGTCACAGTCAGGCTTATCTTTTCCCAGGGAAGGAGCAGGCTGGACATGGATTCATAGAGCGGCGCCGGCGTCGCGCCGCCCGCTAGCGCCATGCTGGCCTTGCGCTTCCTGCTCACCGTGTAAGCAAGGCGTTCGCAAAGATCGGTGCAAAGCCCCGCGAAGAGCCGTTTGCGATCCGGATAGAACGTCTCCTCGTGACTCATTCGTACCAGCTGTGTCCATTGCGTTCTGTAAGCGCGAAGGCCCCGGCCGGACCCCAGCTGCCCGCGGGATAGGCGGCGGGCTTCATGCCGATGCGCGACCACCCCTCGATGATGCGGTCCACCCAGAGCCAGGCGGCTTCGGCCTCGTCGCGGCGCACGAAAAGCGTGGAATTGTCGCTGATCGCCTCGAGCAGCAGCCTCTCATAGGCGATGCGGCGTCGCGCCTGACCGGCGAAGGCGTCGATCAGGCTGAGATTCAGCTCCAGCGGCTTCAACTCATAGCCGCCCTGGCTCAGCGTCGGGGTCTTGTTCATCAGGGTGAGCGAGATCGCCTCCTCGGGCTGCAGTCGGATGGTGAGCCGGTTGGCCAGGAGCGTGCTGTCGCCGAAAATGGAATGCGGCACCGCCTTGAACTGGATGACGATCTGGGACGAACGTTCCGGCATTCGCTTGCCGGTTCGCAGATAGAAGGGAACGCCGGCCCAGCGCCAATTGTCGATGTGTGCGCAGATCGCGACAAAGGTTTCAGTGTCGCTGGACCTGCCGCCGCCCTCCTCGACGTATCCGGGGACGCTCGCCCCGTCCGTCACGCCCTTCGTGTACTGGCCGCGAACTGTTTTCTGCGCGAGGTCCGTGTCCTTGAGGGGCCGCAAAGCGCGCAGCACCTTCACTTTTTCCCCGCGCACCGAATCCGGTCGCAGGTTTGCCGGCGGCTCCATGGCGGTGAGGCAGACAAGTTGCAGCAGGTGGTTCTGGACCATGTCCCGAGTCGCGCCGTACTCGTTGTAGTAGGCGAACCGGTCCTCGACGCCCACCGTTTCGGAGACGCTGATCTGTACATGGTCGATGGCGTGCCGGTTCCACAGCGGTTCGAAGAGCGCGTTGGCGAAGCGCAGGGCGACGAGGTTCTGGACCGTTTCCTTGCCCAGGTAGTGGTCAATGCGGAATGTCCGGTTCTCGCTGAAATGCTCTGCGATTGCGGCGTTGATCGCCTCGCCGCTCGCCCGGCTCTTGCCGATCGGCTTCTCGACGATGATGCGATGGGGCGCTGCCGACAGACCCTGCTCGGCCAGACCTCGTACGATGGGCGTGTAGAGGGCGGGGGAGGTTGAAAGATAGTAGATATTGTCTCCAGACCCCTTCAGCTTCTGCTTCAGGCGGTCATACGTCCCGGTTTCCGTAGCGTCGCCGTAGCAGTAAGAGAGTCGCGATTCGAACTCGCGCCATACACCCTCCGAAAACGCTCCCCCCGCCCGACTACTGACGGCGCGCCGGACATCGGCGCGGAAATCTTTCTCGTTTGTCTGCGATCGCGCCGCGCCGATGATCTGAAGTCCGGCCGGCAGCAACCCGTCCATGTCGAGGAAGTAAAGAGACGGGAAAAGCATGCGCCGGGCGAGATCGCCGGTCGCGCCAAAAATGATGAATGCCCCCGGCGCTGTCATAATTCCACCTCAGTCCTGCGTCGGCAAGGAGGTCAAGGGGTATTGGTCGATTGGCGTCACATCTATGACAGCGCGGTCGGCTCGCGGCTATTTTTCGGCTTGTTGAAGCCTATTTCAAAGTATCGGACAGCAAGTGGTCGTGCCTGATTGCCGAACGCCGGACACAGATGTTATCGGATGGTCGGGGCGCGGGTGTAGCTCAATGGCAGAGCAGAAGCTTCCCATGCTTACGACGAGGGTTCGATTCCCTTCACCCGCTCCAGAAAACTCGCGTGAGTTTCTCTACTGCAGCTAGCAACTGAACGAGCCTGCGATTCGCAAAAGCACGTATAGATATCGGGACGATCCTGCCGCTACGTTCACTTGCGCAATGGACCGATCGCGTCCGATGCTGTGTATATTGTCTTGTCGCCCATTTGAGGCTCGGAAGCGAACGTGTTGGGGAGACGGCCATTGACCCCTGCTACAAGTTTATCGGGCGAGGCAGGCCCGCACAGGAATAGCGTGCCGATCGACGCCAGCGCGGTCGCGCGCCTCCTCGAGCAGACTGCACGGGCCGTTTACGAAAGTCGCGGTCCTCGCGCCGTTCACCCTGGCCAGTGGGCGGTTATGCGGTACCTGGCGCGAGCAGGACGTCAGGCCCGGATGGTCGGCGGCGTCGCAGGCTATCTGGGCGTTACCCATGCCCCCGCCTCTAGGGCGGTCGCCGCGCTCGCACGCAAGCAATTGGTGACTGTGCGCGCTGACGCGGAGGACCGCCGTGTGCGGCGCATCGATCTGACAGCCGCTGGCCGCGCCTTGCTGGATCACGATCCGGTCCACCGGCTGACGTCGGCGATTGAGACGATGGATGCGGCGCGGCAGGCGGAGTTCGCCGGCATGCTCGAGACTGTTTACGGGCGGCTGGTCGGCAATTGACGGCGGGAGGGCGCCAATGCCCGGGCTTACCTGGAACCGACCGCTGGGTGATATCCGCCCTGGCTTGCGCTATCTTGAGGTCGCAAACGAAGTGGCGGCGGTTGTTGCTGGCGAAACCTCCCGCACGGCGCGCTTCGCCACCACCGCATCGCTGCTCATGCAAGGGTTCGCGCCGCGCTTTTTCTGGTGCGGCTTCTATGAGGTAGACCCCCTGAAGCGGGACGAACTTGTCGTCGGTCCCTACCAGGGAACGCTTGGATGCCTCAGGATTCCATTTGGGAAGGGTGTATGTGGCGAGTGCGCCATCCGGCGCGAGAGCGTGATTGTGCCGGACGTCCACGCCTTTCCGGGTCACATCGCCTGCGACAGCCGGTCCAACTCGGAAATCGTCGTCCCGGTCTTCGACGCGCGCCGCGAGCTTGTGGCGGTGCTGGATGTTGATTCGATTGAGTTCGCGGCGTTCGATGCGACCGACGCTGAAGGCCTCGAGCACGTTTGCGCCGCGATGATGCGCGGGTGACGGCTGAAGCTAATCGACGATCCGCTTGACGCTCGTCACCGACAATTCGTCCTGCAGGCTCTGGAAGACCACGACGCTGTAGATTGGCCGCACTGCCTTGTCCCCCGACATTTCGATGCGGAATCGATAGTTGAGCCCCGCGACAACTTGCACCTCGGATGTCACGCCCTCAATTAGGGCGCGAGTTGGAAAGCGGCGATAGAGTTCGTCGATTGCCAGATTGCGCGCCGCCCGGAGCTGGGATGTGTCGTCAGCCGCGTTGTAGCCGCCGACGACAATCGGCCGGGGTTGGGCTTCAGGAGCGGTCGATGGCGCCGTGCAGGCGATCGCTACGCCGAGCAACGCGAGGCAGACCAGTGTTTTCATCCGTTCGTCCTCCGCATGGTGAGGGCCTCAACCCGCCTTGCGCCAGCCGGTTGGCGCATCCTTGCGATAGAATGTGTAGCTGACGGGGTCCCACTGGCCGCTGTCCTGGCCAAGCGAGTGAAACAGCGCCTTGCCGTCCCGCGACTCCCAGATCTGCGCGGCGTCGGTGATGCCATAAGGGCCGCAGGCGTCATACATTTCGCCCTGATTGGCCTCGTCAAGCTCCAGTTGAAACGCATCGTCCGGGGCAAGCTGGAAGGCTGCGCCTGCGAGCCAAGAGTCGCTTGTCGGGCGGGCGATGCAGCGATCTCGCTCCGCTTCCGGCACCGATGCAAGTGTCGCGTGAGCGACCTGCTCGGCGGTCTGACCGCGACCCGGAACAAATACCTCGAGAATGGTCCGGTCAGGCAAGGCGGCTGAGGCGCCGGTTGTCAGTTGTCCGCCCGCATTCGAGCCCGAAAAGGCGAAAACGGGGTTGTCGATCCCGGCGCCGCTGCAGTCCTGACTGCGGAAGACGATCGCCTCGGCCTCCGACATCAGAACCTGTTCGGTCCGCCAGACACACCCGGGCGAGATCATGTCTGCGGTCTCGTCGATCTTGACGAACAGAGAGGGGCTCGCGTCCGCGCAAAGCCCCGTCACGGGCAGCGTGACGCCAGCCGGACACAAGGATGGCTGCGCCGTCACCGACGGCAAGTTCTCGGTTGTCGCCAGGCCACCCGCCGCAGCCTGTTCCGCCCGCTCGCCTCGCGGTCCGCATCCGGTCAGCGCGAGGACCGATGCGGCGCAGACGAGAATGCGCATGACCTTCAATCCTTTCGCGACGATCGGCCAGCGGGAAGTCGCAAGGTCCATTCGGAGTCCGTTCCCCAGAATTAGGGTGCGGCCTTAACCGGATATTTCGCGGCCGCGTCCTCGAACTTGAAGGGTAGCACGTCCGGAACCACGCTCACCTCGGTGGTGAATTTGAAGGGATACTTGCCGCCGCTGTCATATTCCATCTCGACGAAGAACGCCGTGAAGCCTGCTGCCGGCTTGGCGACGCTGGCGACATACGTGCCGTCGGCCTGCGGCTGGAGGGGAGAGGACGTGTAAGCGTTGCCCAGATGCTCGACACGGAAGTCGCGCGTTTTGGGATTGTGCGCTTGCCACAACCGGACGGCGACAGGCGCCGTCTGCGTAGTAACGGTGAGCGTCCCATCGGCGCCCTTGGTCCACGAATAATCCGGGCGAGGGCGGCCCTCGATCACGGACTGGTAGAAGGCCAGCATGCTGTCGACGGCGTCGGTGTCGGCGAGATTGTGCTTCGAATTCTCGACATATCGAAGGCGCTTTTCCTGCTGCAGGCCAGGGTAGTAGAACTGGGAGTTGTCGGGGTGGAAATACTGGTCCCCCGAAGCGTTGATGATGTATTTCGGAATCGTGAGCCGCGCCCGGTCGCGGTAATTGTAAGGGTCCTCGATCGCCAGCACGGCCTGATAGTCCGGCGTCCCGATCTTGTGGGGGAACAGGCCGTGATTGACATAATCTCCCAGTGATGGCGCGAAAAAGCCCAGCACCTCGAAATGGCGCCGCGTGATCGCTTCACTGTTGAGCGCATCGATCACCATCGGCATGATCGCGATCACCCGCTCGTCCACCGCGCCGACCAGCCAGGTCGTCCAGCCGCGCTTGGACCCTCCAGCCACGACGAACTGGTCGATCTGGGTGGCGCCGCCCGCTTCGGACGCGAGAAACTCCTGGGCCGCGTCCATCGCCTTGACGCCGCTCTTCACCATGGCGAGTCGGACAAGCCATTCATCGTCCTTGGTGGTGAAATGCTTCACTCGGGTGTAGGCGATCAGGTCGTCTTCATAGCGCGCCTCGCCGGGCGTGTCCGTGAAGTGCAGGGGCTGGTTGGGCACCATGCCGAGATCGACAACCACGGATTTCGTTTCGGTCGCGATCCGCGCCGAACGTTCGGCTGCTGACGTTGGCGCGGGGTCGCCATTGTCGCCTCCGCCTATGAAGAGCAGCGCCTTGTTGGAGGCGATTTCAGTCGGCTTGATGACAGTCATCCAGTGCGTCCACACCGGCCGATCGACGTCCGCCGCCGTGCGCCACGACTGCGAGGTCAGTTCGAGGACGTGGGCCGTGTAGCCCTCGCCATTGAAACTCGAGACTTGCTTCCAGCCATAGCTGGGGTCGGCCTTGGCGACATACGCGTCGAGCGGCGTCGCCTGCGCGGGATCCAGCGCTGGAGAGGCGATGAGGTTTGCGCGGGCGTCGGCGGGCGCATCCACGACCGCTGTGGCGACCGTCGCTGGCTGGCAGCCTGCCAGGATTGCTGCAGCGGCGCAGGCGGCGAACGTGTATTTCAAGCCTAACATGAGACCTCCTCCAAGCCTGGATCGGCAACCAGAGCCGCCGGCTGCTCTGCGGCAGCTTGAACAGACTATGCCGTGCCGCGCCCACGCGCCAGACGCTTGTTGGAGGCCGCAGGCCACAGCCGAGCCGCTGCGACTCCCTCGTCCGCAAGCTTGATCTCCACGCCTCGACAGCGCATCTAGAGCCGGATCGTTCGGGGTGGGATCGCGGAAGCGATCCATCCCCGACGTGAATCCGTCTCTCAATCAAGGTGCGGAGCACGATTCACACTTCGGATGGTTCCACCCGTAGTGATCGTACTCCCGGCAAGCCAATCCCTCCACACGCTCCAGGACCTCGCATGGCCGCCTATCAGTATGTCTACCAGCTCGAGGGCCTGACCAAGGTCTACCCCGGCGGCAAGAAGGTGTTCG
Source organism: Alphaproteobacteria bacterium (assembly GCA_034439955.1). GTDB lineage: Bacteria > Pseudomonadota > Alphaproteobacteria > Caulobacterales > Hyphomonadaceae > UBA7672. Next base: position 1,642 of record JAWXBJ010000174.1, on the reverse strand, counting down.
AGAACATCCACCTCTCATTCCTGCCGGACGCCAAGATCGGCGTCGTCGGTGTCAACGGGTCGGGCAAGTCGTCCCTGCTGCGTATCATGGCCGGCGAAGACAAGGAGATCGGCGGCGAGGCGCGCGCCATGGCCGGCATCAAGATCGGATATCTGCCGCAGGAGCCCAAGCTCGATCCCACCAAGACCGTGTTCGAGAACATCGCGATGAAATGTCCCGAGAAGCAGATGGTGGAGCGCTTCAACGAAATCTCGGTCCGGCTTGGCGAGGAATACACCGACGAGCTGATGGAGGAGATGACCGCGCTGCAGGAAAAGATCGACGCGGCCGACGCCTGGGACATCGATTCGAAGATCGAGATGGCGATGAACGCCCTGCGCTGTCCGCCGCCGGAAGCGTCAGCGGAGAATCTGTCGGGCGGGGAACTCCGAAGGGTGGCGATCTGCGCGCTCCTGCTGTCCAGGCCTGACATGATCCTGATGGACGAGCCGACCAACCATCTCGACGCGGAATCAGTGGCCTGGCTGCAGAACTATCTCACCAGTTTTCCGGGCTGTGTGATCCTGGTTACCCACGATCGTTACTTTCTCGACCAGATCACCTCGTGGATCCTCGAACTCGACCGGGGGCAGGGCATTCCCTACGAGGGCAATTACTCGGTCTGGCTCGAGAAGAAAGCCAAGCGCCTGGCGCAGGAATCGCGCGAGGAGGATGGACGCAAACGCTCCCTGTCCAAGGAACTCGAATGGGTGCGGGCCTCGCCCAAGGCGCGCCAGGCCAAGTCCAAGGCGCGCATCAACGCCTACAACGAAAAGGCCTCGGCAGCGGAGCGGGAGCGGATCACGACCGCCCAGATCCGCATTCCACCGGGGCCCCGTCTCGGCAGCGTGGTGATCGAGGTCGATCATCTCAACAAGGCGTTCGGCGACAAGCTGCTGATCGAGGATCTCTCCTTCAAGCTGCCGCCAGGCGGCATTGTCGGCGTCATCGGTCCCAACGGCGCCGGCAAGACGACGCTGTTCAAGATGATCACCGACCGGGAGAAGCCCGATGGCGGAACCTTCAAGGTCGGCGAGACCGTGAAACTCGGCTATATCGACCAGTCACGCGACAGCCTGAATGGCGCCAACACGGTCTGGCAGGAAGTCTCCGGCGGGCTCGACATCATCGATGTCGGGGGCATCGAACGGCCCTCCCGCGCCTATCTCGGCGCCTTCAACTTCAAGGGTTCGGATCAGCAGAAGAAGGTCGGCGCCCTGTCGGGCGGGGAACGCAACCGCGTCCATCTCGCCAAGATGCTGAAGGAGGGCGGAAACGTGCTGCTGCTGGACGAGCCGACCAACGATCTCGACGTCGAAACGCTTCAGGCGCTGGAGGCGGCGCTGGATGATTTCCCCGGCTGCGCCGTTATCATCACCCACGACCGCTGGTTTCTAGATCGCGTCGCGACCCATATTCTGGCCTTCGAGGGGAACAGCCATGTCGAATGGTTCGAGGGCGATTTCTCGGCCTATCTAGAAGACAAGAAGCGCCGGCTCGGCGTCGATGCGGCGGAACCGAAACGGCCTACCTTCAAGAAGTTTTCGAGGGCTTAGCAGGCAAGAACCCGCATCTGCCGCTTGCCTTCCCGGTCGCCTGCGAG
>JAWXBJ010000173.1:0-25648 GCA_034439955.1 Alphaproteobacteria bacterium | reverse complement strand
GGCCCCCGATCGGGGGCCCTCTGCGTTAACACCTGCATCCACCGTCAGTGATGTACTTTTACGCCGCCCGCGTGATGTATTTTTGGTCCGGCGTTGACAAAGCCGCGAGTGGACGCCGCGCCCACCATAGGTGAAGCGTTGAGGGATGGCCGTGCCGGATCGACTTTTCACGCGCTGAGGCCGCGTTAATGGCGACAAGTGGAAGCGCGACCTCGATCAGCTTCTTTTTGTAGTTATTGGTCGAGGTCATAAACCAGCCTGTAGGTTGCGGGGTGGATCGTCATTTCGCCGCCTTCGCGCAACGCGCGCAGGCGGGTTCCCGTCATCTCGACAGGGGCGCCCTCCGGGTTGAGCAGAATAAACGAGTAAATCTCGGGCTTCTGGTCAACCAGGCCCCAGATGTCGGCTTCGATCTGAAGCGGTTCACGCTCCAAGCAGTGTTCCTTCGGATAGTAGTGGCATTGGAGCTCACCGCTCGCGGAGCGGCGTTCCCATGGAAATCTGGTGGCGTTGGCGCGACTGATCCAACTCCCATCGGTGTGGAAGAATCGGTCGTCGCCATCCGGTCTATAGCCTTCGGCGAGGGCAAAGCGCGCCATGATATTGGGTCGAGGTGGCTTCGGCGTCGGTCGCGGCCGACTCACAATGTCGGGCTCGACGTCATCGACCTCATCTTGAGGTTCGTCTCCTGCCTCATCGGGCTCCGGCTGCGCCGTGTCCTCATCGGGAACGGCCAGGTCATCAGAGGCGGCATCGACCGATACATCCTCATCGGTCGCCTCGTCCGACATACCATTGGCAGGGCCGTCCGCCACCGCATGGACGTCAGCGTCATCGGCCAATTTCTCGACCAGCGGAGGGATGACAGCGCTCTCCGAGCAAAGCGCAAAATTTTCCTCAAAATACGACTTGATGTCCTTGGGGGAGCGTTCGAACGAGTAGGCTAGGGCCGCGCGGATGTCGGCACTCAAGCTCTTACCGATCTCCTCTGGGACCCGCTTGGCGAGTTTGGCCTTCGACAGCGGGCTGACAAACAGCTTGCGATCCAACCACAGCAGATCAGTGAGGCGCGCCGTGCCCGCCGGCACGCCATCAAGATAGGGCACGACCTCTAGCTTGGGGGCCGCAACCCAGATGGTCTCCGCGATCACCGCCGCGGTAGTGCGCACACGCTCGGTCTCTTCGGGGCCAGCAAGCTCGATGCGCCCGAGTTGCGTCCCGAAAGCGATCAACCACGGACGGCGATCCTCAAGCCCCGGAAAGAGCGGCGACTGATTGAACTGCTCATCCACCAGCTCAGACAGCGGCGGAAGCACAGAAAACGGCGCCGCCCGGACGATCTCGCCCGGCAACCGCTGCAGGTCGCCTGTCTTGCGTTTGACCCAGTCGTGAAGGTGGCTCCACCGGAATAGGGTCTGCATACTGAGGGCATAGGAGAGCGTCTCCACCCGCGCCCACTCGCCCAGCAGATTCACCCAATGCCCGCATTCGTCCCAAATGCGGGTCGGGTATCGGACGAGCAGCGTGCGGACACGTCGACTATCCTCAATCGACAGGGCGGTGCCAGAGGTCAGTGTGCCAAGCCATTGGAGCGCCAAGTCGATCGAGGGACGATCCGCGACGCCGATCCGATGCCACAGGGTGAGTTCCGCCACCGAGCCTCTGATCAAGGCCGCCCCTGGAACATCCTCTTCGTCTCCGGTCAGGAACACAGCGGCCGAGGTCACCCAGGACCCATCTTGCGACAGGATCAACTTCTCGGCTTTGAAAACGTCCTTGATGTTCTGGGCGTCTGCGGTGGAGCAATTGTCCAGCATCTGATCGAGGCGGCGATACCATTTCTCTACCTCGTGGACCGGGGACCTGACCGATTTGGCCAACGCCCGGAGCCGCTCAAGCAGACGCGCGGGGCCCGTCGGCGTGCGTCGCACGCCGAGCAGATCCAACAGCGGCCGCGTCGATTCCCGATCAAGCAGGCCGTGCACGAAGGGTTCGACGTCGATCAGGGATTCTGTCTCGGGCGTCCGGCGCAGCAATTCCGAGGGGAGTTGCACAACATCCCGGGTATCCGGAAGGCAGGGCTTCTCCCTGAGCTTCAACAACCAGTCGGCCAGCAAGGGTTCCGAGGTCAGAGATCGCGTGGAGCTCGTGGTCGCCACCTGCAACATCCGGACGCTGGCAAACCGCAACCAATAGCTGTCACGCTGCCCGAGGATGCGCGCAGCGATCTTGGCCCAAACGCCTGGATCGGTCGCCGCCAAGCCTTCCCAGTGCTTCCAGTAATGCGGCTCGAAGTCCCAATCTTCGAGGATAAAATTGTCGGTGACGTAGGGATAATACAAGGTGCCGGTCAGGCCCCGCGCCTGCGCCTCGGCGAGGAGACGGACCCGCGAATAGATACTGCCCCGCCGCGCAACGAACGGAGCGAAGGTCTGAAGGCCCGCACGACCAGAACCAACCCAGCGCTGCCAGTCCTCCCGCGTGCAGGAGGTGAAACTGGCCACATAGTCCGAGTGCAGGAGCTGCGTTTTCTGAACGACCTCGGGCAGGAGGTCCTCAAGCGCCCCATCGTCGTCGAAAAGCACCGTCTTGGTGATCGGTCTCAGCGTGCGGTCCATGCAGGCATAGCGAAAGGAGGCGCCAACGGTCACGCCCAACTTGGCCGCTATCTGCGCGATCTGGACGCACTCGGTCATCTTGGGCTGGCCCGAACCGAAATAGTCGGCGGCGACCCGCTCGACGACCGCGTTGATGTCGCTCGTGTCGTTGAGGCCGATCTTCTCCAGCACCGCGAAAGCCGACTGGACAGGGTCGCCCCGGTCAACGGCCTCCTCCCCCTTGTCCCGTCGCTGTTCAGCTAGGAACCGCGTCCAGTTTTGGTTGAGCACGATCAGATGCTCGGCCAGAAATTCCCAATCGTCATCCGATTGCAGGAGCTTCTTTTCGCCGAGCCTCACGACCTCGGAGGCTGAGTAAAGCACCTCCTTGCCCTGGACAGGCACAATACGAAGCCGATCGGCATCGTGGCATTGGTAGCCCGTGACGTCGGGAGCGATGTAGGTCCACAGGTTCAGCAAGTGCCGCCATGTCGCGGGGCGTGGAAGATGGTTGCTCCGCAGACGGTCGAGCAGATTGGCCTTCGTAAACTCCTCGACCATGTCCCAGTGGAGAAGCTTGGTTCGATCTTTGTGGGACACATGCCGACAGAGCGCCGGTCGTGACTTGGTGTCGAGCAAGGCCATCGCCTGTTCGGCAGGCCAGATCTCGAACACCGGCAGCGGGACGATGATGGTGCTCTTTGCAGCCACCAGATCGCCTTCCTCGGTCAGGAGGATCGGCCGATCCGCGATAGCCTCCGCAAACGCCAACTCGACGATCGCACCGCACGAGCCTTCGAGGGAGGTCGCCTCGCGGTCCACGTCGGGCAACAAGCCATACGCCGTCGCTCGATCCAGCGGGCTCGTCTTGGTCTGCTCGAGCCATTGCAGCATCGCCTCAGCGGCGAGCTGACCCGCGCGCTTCAGGAGCCAACGGTTCGTGGGCGACGTCTCTGGATCCTTGATCTTGAGACGCGCCGGATCTTGGATGAAGGGCGCATTGCACGCGAACGGTAACGCCGTTTCGACGCCGGTTGGCAGCACAACGTAAAGGCGCCCCTTCGCGCCGAGCACGATCTCGATCCGGCACGGGGGAAAATCACCGCCATCCTCGGCGCCCAGCATTCGCTCCTGGCGGATCTCATCAAGCGCGTCGGGTGGAATGGCCTCCTCCGCCGAGCGGACCAACAGGAATGGTTCATCGGCCTTTTCATCCAGCGCCATCCACTCGCTGTTGGCGATGGGACCGGGCCCGAAGCTGTCCCAGTGAACCGCCTTGTCGCCGATCTGTAACCGGCGGATATTCTTGAAGAAGAGCAGCGAAACCGGGCTCTTCAGCCATTCATCGAGGTTCTTCTCGACATCCCGCCGCAGCAGGTCATTGGCGATCGCGACCTCGACCCGCGTCGCACCCGGCGCGAAAGGCTGCCCGTCAATCCAATGCGGCTCCGTGAAACGCGCGCGCTCAAAGGCGACGGCCAGGGTCGGCGTAAAAAGCTCGACCCGGTCCCCCAGGCTGAACGTGCTTTTGAACCCGATCCCCCGGAAACCGATGGTATGCAGCGCGCGCTTGTTCGAGTAGCCGAACCGGCAAATCGACGCGAAATGGGCTTCAATGAAGTCTTCGCCGTTGTGCTCAAACACGAAGCGATCGTTCTCGATCGACACCCGCGCTTCGCTGGCGCCAGCATCGTCCGCATTCTGCAAGAGCTCGGACAGGATATGGCGCGGGCTCTGCACCTGTTTGAAGAGCTGGTGCCAGGGCCCCGCAAGCTCGGGGTCCGCTTCGAGCTGGTCCCAACGCTTGGAGGCGCGCTCCTTGATGGGCAGAAAATAGCCCGGCGGAGCCGCCATCACATTCGCGATCTGGCGCTCAGGAATCATCGTGGCGCCTCCGCCCGCTCCAGCAGGCGCGCCAGATTGAACTGTATCGCGGTGTGCTCGAACGACGGCTCGTGGTCGGACAAGGGGCCACGGACATAGCGTGGATGCCGCGCCGAGCCGTCCTCCACCTGAACGATGGCGAGGATGTATTTGTCCGGCTCGTGCAGCGAGGTGATGAGCTCCTGCCGCGTGATCATCACCGTGTCGGCGTCGTGAACCCGTCCCTTCACCTCAATGAAGCGAAGGTGTTTGGTGTCGGGATCATAGGACGCAATGTCGTAGCCGATCTTTTGGGCGGACACATCGCTCGGCACATTGCCGAGGCCCTGCTCTGCCGCCATCACCGCCTCCATCGCGGCAAGTTCGATGATCCGCCGCGCCTCGGCATCGGCTGCGAACGCAGGGGGCGGAACTTCGGCCGGCCCCGTGCCCGTACCAGCACGTGCGTCTAGCAGACCGCGCGGGATGACCACCATGCCCCCGCGCACCCGCGGCGGCTGGGAGGAGATGAAGCGTTCCTGCTCGAGCTGGTCCATCCGGCGCTTTTGCCGTTCCGCCAAGTCCTCGGCGCGTCGTTGTGCGTTTTGCCAGCTCAGACGCGTCTTCTTACCGGCCTTTTCCTCTTCCTTCAGCTCGAAGGCGCGGGAGTCCCAGTAGTTGATCTCCTTCTTCAAGCGGGCGCGCACCTCGCGCTCGACCTTCTCGATCTCGGGCAGGCGGCGCGCCTTGACCTCCGCTACATGATGTTGGGCGAGCTCAACCGTAGCGAACCGGACGGCCGTCTTTTCAAGCTCGGTCGTTAGCCAGTCCTCCTCCAGCAGGTCTTGAACGGACGCGATTTCGTCGGCTGTGGCCGGACGGAGATTGAGGTGCGGCGCGATACCCGCATTAACGGCGCGCCCGGCCTTATCGATCGAGGCGAACTGAAGCTTCTGGGAGACCACATGGGGCTTGCCCGCGCTGGTTGCTCGGCCATCCTGAATGCTGTGTTCGAGGAGGAACACCGCGGACAGGTCAGTTCCCGCATCCAGATCGTCGACCAGGATCGCGCCCTGGCGCATGATCTGCTCATATTGCTCGCGCACGATACTGATCACCGCTTCGAGCAACGGATGTCCCGGGCAAACGAATGTCGCGACCGGCTGCTGGTTGATCCGGCCCTTCTCGAAGCAGATGCGCTCATACTTCTTCTGGATCGGCGCGCCCGTCCCAATCTGGCGATCTCGCTCACGGATCCGGACAGGGACATGGGTTATCTCCCAACGCCCCTCCTCCCGACGTTTCATCTTGCCGCCCAGATGCTGGAATGCTTCGACGAAGAAGCTCTGAACATGGTGCGGTTGCAGCCGCTGGGCCTCAGCGCGCTCCATCTCCAGGCGCAGTTCCTCGACCTTGGCCTCGGGCATGGTATCGTTGGTCAGCGCACGCCGCTGGAGCAGCTCAAGCAAGTGACCTTGATCGACCGCGCCATCGACCTGGCGGAATAGCCTGGCTTTGACGTCCTCCTGCTCGCCATACTGGATGGCCTGAAACAGGAGGTCCTTGAGCGCGACGCCCTCGAAAAGTTCGCCCAGGACATCATAGACCCGGCCACCCAAGGCCTCGCGCGCCGCCTCGAGCTTTTCAAGGAGCCGGGCGTACACCTCGCCTTCGCGGGTATCGGCCGCGACCAGGTTCCACAGGTGGCAGACCTCAGTCTGGCCGATCCGGTGGATGCGGCCGAAGCGCTGTTCGATCTTGTTGGGATTCCAGGGCAGGTCATAGTTGACCATGAGATGGCCGCGCTGAAGGTTCACACCTTCGCCGGCCGCATCGTTGGCGATCAGCACCAACATGTCGCGGTCCTGCATGAACCGCTCGATGACCTTGCGCCGCTCCTCACGCGACACGCCGCCGTGAATCACATCGACCGCGTCAGGGTTGCCGATGCGGGCGCGAACCTTGTCGAGCAGATAGTGCAGCGTGTCCTTCGGCTCGGTGAAGATGATCAGCTTGCGACGATTGCCGTCGGCATCGACCATCAGATCATCGTCGAGGATGCGATTGAGCTGCGTCCATTTGGCGTCGAGGCCGGAGCGCAGGACGCCAAGCGCCATGGTCTCCAGGCTCTTCAGTGTCTCGACTTCAAGCGCGAGCTGTTCGACCGTCTCCGCGGTCGTCGCGCCGGTCGCGATCAGGTCTTCGAGTTCATCGATCTCGTCCTGGCCATATTCCTCGATATTTTTGAGGATATCCGCATTGACGTCCGGTGCGGCAAAACCCGCGCGGCGGCCCTTGGCGGCAAGGCGTGCTTCCCCAAGTTCGTTTTCAAGCCGCTCGCGCCGGCGCTTGAGCGACTGGTAGATCGCCGCCGGCGAGGAGGCGAGACGCCGCTGGAGAATCTGCAAGGCGAAGCCGACATTGTTGCGCTTCTTGCCGTCGCCTTCGGCGAAGCGCTGCACCCGATTCATCTCGGTCCGGACATATTCGGTGACGGCAGTGTAGAGGGCGGCCTCCAGCTCGGAGAGCTGATACTTGACGGTATAGGCCCGGCGTTCCGGAAACAGCGGTCGGCCGTCGAAGCGGAGCAGTTCCTCCTTGGTGAGGCGGCGCATCATGTCGGCGGTGTCGGCGTAGTGAACGCCGTCGCGGAAGCGTCCCTCAAAACGGTCCCCGTCGAGGAGCGCCATGAAAAGCTGGAAATCCTCCTCCTTGCCGTTGTGCGGCGTGGCCGACATCAGCAGCAGGTGGCGACACGCTTCGCCGAGCTTCTGACCGACCTGGTAGCGCTTGGTGTATTTGACGTCGCCGCCGAAATAGGTCGCCGACATGCGATGCGCTTCATCGCAGATAATCAGATCCCATTCGCGGGCACTCGCCAGCTTTTCCTGCAACTCCTCGTTCCGGGCCAGAACATCGAGGCGGACGATCAGCCGGTTGCGGTCCTCAAACGGATTTCCCGACCGCGACGTCTCGATCATGTCACGGGTCAGGATGTCGAATTCGAGGTTGAACTTTTGACCCAGCTCGTCCTGCCATTGCTCGACGAGGCTTCCTGGCGCGACCACAAGACAGCGTTCGAGATCACTGCGCGCGATCAACTCTTTGATCAGCAGGCCGGCCATGATCGTCTTGCCAGCCCCAGGATCGTCGGCCAGCAGGAAGCGCAGTGGCTGGCGTGGCAGCATCTCGCCATAGACCGCCGAGATCTGGTGCGGCAGCGGATCGACCAGACTCGTGTGGATGGCCAGATAGGGGTCGAAATAATGGGCGAGCTTGATCCGGTTGGCCTCGGTCACCAGTCGAAGCAGCGCACCATCCCCGTCGAAGGACCAAGGCCGCCCATTGACCTCGACTTCGAGCCGGTACTCGTCGTCGCGATAGAGCACGGCCTCTGCCACGGCGCCGTTCAGATCGCGGTAGACGACGTTGATCGCCTGATCGCCGATCCAGTCCACCGACAGGATCTGGGCCGCCTGGGGTGAGGCGATGCCGCGCACCGACGCGCCGTTCCGAATCTCTTCAAGCCTTGCCATATCTACCCTTACTGACCGCAATCGCCCCGATGCTCACGCCGCAAAGTCGGCTTTCTCCAAAGCCGCCTGGGCCTCTGCCTGATTGACGACAACAATGTGCTGGCTGCGGGCCGGCAGCTTGGCGGCGTCGCCCAAGAGGCCAAGCCGTTTCAGAACATAGAACAGCATGGCGTAGCGCACCGTGAGGACCGCTGAGCCCTTCTCCATGCCATAGTCCTTGGCGACGACGGCTTTCTGGCTCGCGGTCAGATCAGGGTGAGGGCCAATCTCGACTCCGAACCGCTCTTGCCACAACGCATCGTGTTCGGCAGCCGCGCCAGGTTCGCCGAGGCTGCCGATCCCGAGAACTCGCGGCAGCAGGAAATCCTTGAACTTGTCGGTGACGTGACAATAGCCGCGAACATGCCAGCGGAAGCCATCATAGCCGAAGGCATGGGGCGTGATCCGCCGCCAGATCGGATCGGGCCGATCCTTGCTCATCGACTGATAGTGAATGTCCACCGAGCGGTGATCGCGCACGGCGCTGAGGACCGTGCGCAACACGCCGGCGTCGATATCCCTGCGAGGCGTCAGTGCGATATCGGTATCAGGAACCTGGGTGATCCAGGATTCCGACAGATCGATCAGCCCTTCAGCGACCGATCGCAAGCGCGACAGATAGCCGTCCGGGTCGGGCTTGAGGAAATGGGGCTCGAAATGGTCGCTCGCGACGTACCGCTTCGCGCTCTTGTCGTAGAAAGCGTTGTGGGGCGCTCGCTCCTGATAGAGCGTCAAATCCTTCGACGCCTGCGGCACGGAGACGTCGAACATCTCGATGATGTCCGACCGATTGACCCCGCCCTCCCAAAACAGGCGGAACTCGATGAACTCGAGCCGACGCTCAACGCCCCACTTCAATGTCGTCAGGCTTTCCGCCATCCGAATCTTCCTCCAAAACGGATACAGATAAAAACTATATGGACACATCTGCACGACGTGTGTAGTTTCTATTCCCATCATGGAGTCGCGTCAAGCGAAACCGTGCCGGACAACAGGAGGACCACATGGCCAAGACCCCCTCGAAGAGTGAAGTGACGAGCAAGAAGGCCGCGACTGCGGCGTCACAGGTGCTGCGCGATCCCAGGTCGAGTGCAGCCGCAAAATCGGCGCTGACCCAGCGCCCCAACAAGAAGTAAGTCAGGGAGAGCGACGATGACCACCCTTTCCAACCGGCGGACCATCGTCGCCCATGGCCGCTTGGCGATGCGCGAACTGCGGCTCGACGCGGCGCGCCAGCGCCGACACGGCGTGCAGATCATGTCATTCGAACAACTCGCCGTCCGCTTGGCCGGCGGCTTCGCCCGTCCGATCGATGACGAGTGTTTGCGAACCGCGATCCAGGCCGTGCTGCCGGAGACGGCGCTTGGGGAGCTAGAAAGCATCAAGCTGCTTCCCGGCATGGTCGATGCGGCGGCCGACACCCTCCACAAGGCGTGGCGGGCAGGTATCGATTTGGCCTCACGCGCCGGGGATCATCCTCGGCTCGACTCGATCTCGCGCCTGGAAGCTGCGGTTCTCGCCCAGTTGCCGCCCGGTATGATGCGTCCCACCGATCTGGTGGGCCGCGCCTTGGAGCGGATTGCTCACGCTCAGGCGGTTTTGGGTCCGGTCGAGATCGTCGGCATCACCGAGCTTTCGCCGTGCTGGCGTCCGCTCTTGCAGGCATTCACCGCACATACGCAGGTGAGCTGGACAGCCGGTCCCCGTCCGATCCCGCCGTGGCTGGAGGCGTTCGACGTCACGATCAACCGTGCAGACGCGACCGCTCCGGCAATTAGCACGGTCAGCGCCGCGACTGCGTATCACGAGGCGATCGAGGCCATTCGATGGGCGCGGGGCCTGATGGCCTCGGGCGAAGCGGAGCCCGCCGACATCGCGATCGCGGCCGCATCGACCGGTGACTATGACGACCACCTCCTCGCCTTGCGCGCCGATGCGAACCTTGATCTTCATTTCGTTCACGGCATCAAGGTCACGACAACCCGGGACGGTCAGGCAGCTGCGGCGCTCGCCGATCTCCTGATTCGCGGCTTCTCGCAGACCCGGATGCGTCGGCTCGCCGCGTTGTGCGGCTCGGACTCCAGCCCGTTTGCCGCCTTGCCGCAGGGCTGGCTGCGGGTTCTGCCGACCGATGCGCCGCTGGCTTCGCCGGCGGCTTGGCAACGCTTGCTGGACCGGCTGACCGCCGACGACTGGCCCGACGCGACGGATCATACGCCGACCTTGCGTGGCATCATCGATCTGTTGGTGAAGGGGCATCCGGCAGCCGACGAGATCGGCGCAGCCTTTCTGTCAGGTCGCGCCCTCGCGATCTGGCGCAAGGCTCTGCTGGCTGGTCCTTGGGGGTCGCTCGATGCAACGCTGGAAAGCCTGAAGCAGGATGACGGGCTTGAGGCCTGCGTTTCCGTGGCCTGGATGCCCGCAAGCGCCTTGGCGGCTTCGCCGCGTCGTTTCGTTCGGCTCATCGGCATGAATTCATCGCGCTGGCCACGCGGCATTTCCGAAGATCGTCTGATTTCCGATCACATCATCCCGACCGCCGAGCTCGATCCGTTGCCGGTCGGCGCGGCGGATCGGCGAGATTTTCAAACCATACTGGCCACGACCGGTGGCCAGATCGTCATGTCGCGCGCCCGTCGCGACAGCGAAGGCCGCTTGCTAGGACGCAGCGCCCTGCTCGGCGCGGCATCTGGCGAGGTCTATATCCGCCGCAATGCGGTTCCGGCTCACGCATTCAGCGAGACCGATCGGCTGATGGCAAGGCCGAACGAATTCGCGCGGGACAGCCAGGCCATCAGCGCCACCACAGCCTGGCGGAACTGGCATCGCAAGGAGATCACACCGCACGATGGACTGGTCCGAGCCGACCATCCTCTTCTGCAGGCCATCCTCGGCCGGACCCAATCGGCCAGTTCGCTTCGTCTGCTGCTCCGCAGCCCGCTCGGCTTTGTATGGCGATACGGGATGCGCCTGCGAACGCCAGAGAGCGGCGCTGACCCGCTTGTCCTTGACGCATTGGCCATGGGCGACCTCGTTCACATGACGCTCGATCTGGCGCTTGCGACGCTTGAAAAGGCCGGTGGCCTCGCCGCAGCTGACGAAGAGCAGATCGCTGGTGCCGTGCAAGATGCTGCGACCAGGATCGCGGGCGTGTGGGAAAGCGAGCGGGCGGTCCCTCCGGCGTTGATCTGGCGGCGCACGCTCGACGACGCCCGGATCCTCACCACGCGCGCCCTGACCTACGGCGACGAGCATCTGCCAAACGCTCGCTCCTTTGGCGAAGTCGCCTTCGGCGGGGCGACGCCCAAGGCGGACGCCGCCAGCCCGTGGGATTGGCAAACACCCGTCGAAATCCCTGCAACCGGCTTTCGCATCGCCGGCTACATCGATCGCCTGGATATTGCGGGCGACGGCAAGCGCGCGCTCGTTCGTGACTACAAGACCGGACGGCCGCCCAAGGACGATATCAGTCTTGATGGTGGCCGTGAGTTGCAACGCTGCCTCTATGCCTTCGCAGTCAAGGCGCTCCTTGGCGACGACGTGTCGATCAGTGCCTCGCTGCTCTTTCCGCGCGATCAGCTCGACTTCCAGCTCGGCGATCCGGAAGCGACGCTCACCGAAATCACCGGCTACTTGCAAGCCGCCCGGGCGAACCTTCAATCCGGTCAGGCCCTCATCGGTCCTGACACAGGCGGCGCCTACGACGATCTGGCGTTCGCCCTGCCAGCCAATGCGGGCGCCACCTACTGCAAACGAAAACTGCCCGCCGCAGCCGAGGCTTTCGGCGATGCTGCGCTGGTCTGGGAGGCACAGTGATGACCGCTGCTACCAAAACACTGCGCGATGACGCCGCCCGCCGTACCGCTATCGGCGTGCATGATCGCTCGATCCTGGTCGAAGCCGGCGCAGGCTCCGGCAAGACAGCCGTGATGGCGGGCCGCATCGCCGCCATGCTCGCCGAGGGCATCGCGCCCAAGTCGATCGCAGCCGTCACGTTCACGGAACTGGCAGCCAGCGAGCTGCTGATCCGCGTTCGCGACTTCGTCGCCGACCTCGCGGCCGGGACGATTCCGACCGAACTGAGCATCGCTTTTCCGAACGGCTTGTCGGCGAACCACAGCGCGAACCTGGCGAACGCCGCATCAGTCATCGACGAGATCACCTGCTCGACCATCCATGGCTTCTGCCAGCGGCTGATCAAACCCTACCCGGTCGAGGCGGACATCGATCCCGGAGCGAGCGTGATGGACCGCAATCAGGCCGATCTCGCCTTCATCGAAATCGTCGAGACGTGGCTGCGCGAACAGCTCTCAGCCGGTGAAGGCGGCATCATCGCAGAAATGGTGCTGCACAATCCCGGCGAAACCGTTGGTTTGATCCACAAGATCGTCGCCAACCTGCGCAAACGCAGGACCGTCTCCGCGCCGCCGGTCAGCGTCCTGGCCCCGCACCTGAGCGCTTTCCAAGATGCCGTCGATGGTCTGATGGAGTTCATCCGCACCGCGCCAGCGGTGGAGGAAGAAACCGCCATGCTCGCCGAACGCTTCGCCGAGATGGCCGCAGGGCTCGACAGCGGGCCGGTCATCGAAACGCCGGTCGGCTTGGTGCGATTGCTGGTTTCGCCGCCGCATCCCGACCTCTGCACCAAAACCGGTTCGTTCCTTGCCTACAAGAAGAAGGGCAAATGGGTCGAAGTCGCCAAACGCGAAGGCTTGGCCAAGACCGAAGGCGAGCGGCTGAATATCGCGGCGGACGCGCATTATGCAGCGTGCTGCCAAGCCTGGCAGGATTTGGTCCAGAACGTCGCCAGTCGCGTCCTGTGCGACCTCATCGCTCAGGTGCAGCCCGTGCTGGCCCGTTTCCGCGACTACAAGCGTTCGGCCGCCCAGCTCGATTTCGACGATCTGATCTTTGCGGCGCGCGATCTTTTGCGCGATCACGACGATGTCCGCCGGTCCCTCGCCGCCCGCTTCGCCCACGTCCTTGTCGACGAGTTTCAGGATACAGACCCGCTTCAGACGGAGATCTTCTGGCGCCTGTGCGGCGAGCCGCCGGCTGGGGTCGCGAGCGCGGATTGGAGCGCATTCACCATCCGTCCCGGCGCGCTCTTCCTAGTCGGCGATCCCAAGCAGGCGATCTATCGGTTCCGTGGAGCCGATGTCAGCGCCTATGTTCGGGCGCGGGATGCCTATCTCGCGCAGGACCCTGACAGCGTTCTGGCGATCTCCACCAATTTCCGTTCCTGCGCTCCGATCCTGACCTATGTGAACGACCGCTTCGAGGCGCTGCTTTCGAGCGATGGCCAACCCGGCTTCACCGCGCTCGATCCCTTTCACGCCGATCGCGGCGAGGCCCTTTGCGTTGCGGCTCTCGATGTCGCCGTAGCCGACGAGAACGGCAAGGCCTCGGCCGAACAGCAACGCGACGGTGAAGCCGATGCGATCGCCCAAATGTGCGCCCGCCTGATCGGCAGTGAGATGATCCTCGATCGTCGCTCCGGCACCAGTCGTCCTTGCCGGCCCGGCGACATCGCGTTGCTCGCACCCACCGGCAGTGATCTTTGGCGATACGAAGAGGCGCTCGAACGCCACGGCATCCCGGTCGCCACGCAGGCAGGCAAGGGCTTGTTCCGCCGCCAGGAGATCCAGGATCTGATCGCGCTGACGCGTGTTCTCGCCGACCGCCGGGACACGCTCGCCCTCGGGGCCTTGCTGCGCGGCCCGCTCGTCGGTCTCACCGAAGAAGAACTGCTCGACATCATCTGGGCACTTCCCCGTGTCGAAGACGATCCCGAACGGCTGCCCCGTCTCGATCTCGGCGTTGAGGTCGAGCATATCGCTCATCCGGTGGCCCGATCGACCATCGAGACGCTACAGGCGCTCTATCGTCAAACCAACAGCACCACGCCGCACGACCTCTTGTCGCAAGCGGTCGACGCGCTGCGGGTCCGTCCCATCCTGCTGGAACGCCATCGCGGCCAGGCAGAGCGCGCGCTTGCCAACGTCGATCTCTATCTCAGCCTGACCACGTCCTTTGCTGTTCGCGGCCTGCGCGCTTTCGCCGAGACGATGACAGCGGCTTGGACCGACGAGGCCCGGGCGGTCGAAGGACGGCCCGACGCCCAGGAAGAGGCCGTGGCGCTCTACACGATGCACGCGGCCAAGGGCCTTGAATGGCCGATCGTCGTCCCGATCAACACGATGACCGGCATCATGGCACCCGAAAGCGCCGTAACCGACCGCGACCGCGACAGCGACACCTTCTATTGCCCGGTGTTTGGGGTGAAGCCCGTTGGCTACGACGCTGCGCGTGACGCCGAGAAGGCCGAACTCGACCGCGAGCGCATCCGCTTGTGGTATGTCGCAGCAACTCGCGCCCGGGAGCTGCTGGTGCTTCCGCGCCTCGACGCGGCGCAATCGAAGTCGGCATGGATTTCGCTTCTGGATCTTTCGCTTGCCGAGCTGCCGGCGCTCGACCTCTCGCATCTGCCGCCCGAGCTCGACCTTACCGCAGGCGGCGAGGCCAACGATCAGACGCGGGAGGGCTTCGCCGCTGAAGCGGCATCGATCATAGCGCGCCAGCGTCGCCTGGTCTGGCTTGCACCGAGCCGCGACGAAAGCACCGCTGGACCGGTTTTGACGCCAGAGGCGGTTGAAATCTGGGCAGCGTCGGAGGCCCGTCAGCCCGATGACGAGGCGGTGCGCCCCAATGTTCAGGGCGGCCGCGAAAGGGGCCTAATCCTGCACAAGCTGCTGGAAGAAATCCTGACCGGCGAGACGCCTGACGATGCCGGAGCACTCAGCGAGCGCGCACGGGCGCTGATCGTCGAGATCGGCAGCCCTGTCATGGCCGACCCCTCTCAGGGTCTTTCTCCAGACGAGCTTGCCGGATGCGTTGTCCGCACCTTGGCGCTCCCTGAGATCGCGGAGTTGCGTCCGACGTTGGTGCCCGAACTGGCGGTCTATGCCGCGGTGGACGTTGACGGCGTCGAGCAGGCGACCGTGGGAATCGCTGACGCCACCAGCTTCGACAACGCGGGTAAGCCCGCCGTTGTCATCGACTGGAAAAGCGATGTGCAGCCGACAGCCGAAACCCTCAATCACTATCGCGCGCAGGTGCGAGCCTATCTCGACATGACGGGTACTGACCTCGGTCTGGTTGTGCTCGTCACGACGGGCCAGGTCATCACCGTCACGCCCACACCCGCGCCCCTGACCGCCTGAAGAATAGGGAACGGACGCCATGCTGACTCGAGCGACCGCCAAGGCGCCTGAACAGGATGATCTGTTCAGCGAAGAGGTGACGCTTTTCTTCCCGGCTTTGCTGGCGCTGGAAGGCAGGCTCCTGGGCAGCGCGGTGCGTCAGCAGGCGGTTCCCTCCGCTCTCATCCCATGCCGCCTCAAGCCGTTCACGATCCGGCGGGTAAGCGGCTTTGAGGCGAGACTGAAAAGCGGCGAGACACTCAAAGTCATCAGCGCCAAGACGGCAGCCTCGCTCGATGCCGACCTAGTCCTGCTTGTACCCGGCGCGACCACGGCCCAATCCATTCGTGAGGCGCTCGAACGCGGTGAAGGGCGTTGGGTGCATCCGAAGCCGATCGATCCGGCGGGATTAAGCGCCCAAGATATGCAGCAGCGGCTGTCCGAGGTCACGGCATCTTGGGAGGATGCGTTTCATCTGCGCGAAGGCTGTCCGGCCACAGATGACAAACCCATCTATCCGGGATTGCGGCGGCCGCAGATCGGCGCCCTTCACGCCGCGCTTGCTCATGCGACGCGCTCAACGGACCCAGCCACGATCGTCATGCCGACCGGCACGGGCAAGACGGAGACCATGCTCGCGCTCAATGCGCTTCAGCGGTTTGAGCGCTTACTCGTCGTGGTTCCGACGGACGCGCTGCGCGAGCAGATCGCCGCCAAGTTCGAGACGTTTGGCGTCCTGAAGGCACAGTCCTGTCTTAATGCGTCTGCGCTGTTCCCCGTGGTCACCCGGCTTACCCGCATCCCCACCTCGATCGCCGAGGTCGATCAGATCTTTGACAGCGCCAATGTCATCGTCACCACCATGCATATTGCCGGGCGCGCCGAACCGCCGGTTCAGGAGCATATGGCGGCCCGCGCCGCAGCGCTCTTCATCGATGAGGCGCATCACATCGGGGCTCGCACCTGGGCATCCTTTCGCGGACTGTTCGCTGAACGCACGCCGCCCATACCCGTCGTCCAGTTCACAGCCACACCGTTCCGCGAAGATGGCCGCCGTGTCGATGGGGAGTTCATCTACACCTATCCGCTGAAGAAGGCGCAGCAGGAGGGGTATTTCAAGCCGATCCGGTTCGAGGCGGTCTTCGGCCTCGATCAACCCGACGCCGACCAGGCGATCATCGACAAACTGGGTGACGTGCTCGCCTCCGATCTGGATGCCGGCCTCAATCATCTGGCGATGGCCCGGTGCAGTACCATTGAGCGCGCCAAGCATCTCCATCGCCTCTACACGCTCGCCTACCCGGACTACCGACCCGTCATCGTTCACAGCCAGCAGTCGCTCAAGGAGCGACGGGAGAATCTCGCCGCTTTGCGGCGGTTCGACAGCCGGATCATCGTCTGTGTCGACATGCTCGGCGAGGGCTTCGACCTACCTGAGTTGAAAATCGCGGCGCTGCACGATCATCACAAGAGCGTCGCGGTCACGATCCAGTTCGTCGGCCGCTTTACGCGCCAGGATCCAAGACTGGGAAACGCCACGGTCATTGCCAACACCGGCGTCGATGACGTGGATCGTTCGCTGGCCAAGCTCTATGCAGAAGACGCCGACTGGAACGCACTGGTGGAAGCGCTCAGTTCGGCAAAAATCGAGCGTCAGGTACGCCGCGCCGAGATGTTCAAGGGATTCTCCGGCGATCTGAGCGACATTCCCCTCCAGACACTCGAGCCCAAGATGAATGCCGTGGTCTACCGGACGGCCTGCGACGCCTGGGATCCGTTCCAGGCCGAAGAGCTCTACGACGCGGGGGTCTATCTCGGCATGAAGCTCAACGCCCACAAACGCGTCGCGATCTTCGTGACGCGCGCGGAAGAACAGGCCCGTTGGACCACGGCGCAGCAAGCGGTTAACGTGAGCTGGGATCTCCACATGCTGCACTGGGATCAGGCCAGTGGACTGCTCTACATCAGCAGTTCTGCGAAGGGGCCTTTTGACCGTCTCGCCAGGGCGGTGTGCGGCGAAACCACGCGCCGCGTCGAAGGCGAAGAAGTGTTTCGCAGCCTCCACGGGTTCAAGCGACTCATTCTGCGCAATCTTGGGCTTACTCATCACCAGGGCCGCGGGGTTCGCTATTCCATGTACATGGGCGTTGACGTCGCCGACGGTCTCGACAGCGCGAAGTCCCAATCGAGGATCAAGAACAACATCTTCGCCACGGGCTTTCTTGACGGGATGCCCGCCTCGCGCGGCTGCTCTGCCAAGGGCAAGTTCTGGTCAAGCGCCAAGGTCCGCGACCTCACCGATTGGGTTGATTGGTGTCAGGATGTCGGCCGCACGGTCAATGATCCGAGCATCACGACCGACGGGGTGTTCAAGAGCGCGATGCGCCCCCGCCAGATCAACGAGCGGCCGGCCGTGCCACCCGTCGCAATCCACTGGCCCGAATCGCTGATCATGCAGATCGAAGAGCGCGTCGAGATCTCGTTCGGCGATCAGCCGGTCTCTTTCACCGAGTGCGATATCGAGCTGCTCGACAATGCGCGCACCGGACCGCTGCGTTTTGCGGTTCGCAGCGACGATCATTCCGCCGAGTTCGAGATCATCTTCAGCGACGGCGGCGCCCGCTATCCGCAGCGAAGTGGTCCCAAGGCCACGATCAAGATCGGCAGCAAGATCCAGTCGCTTTCGGAATCCTTCGCCGACGACTCCCCTCAGATCGATTTCGGCGATGGATCGCTGCTCATCTACAGCCACCTCTACAGCCTACCGGAAGGCGAGACGGTCGAGCCCTATCCGGTGGCCAAGATCGAAGCCTGGGACTGGTCGAAAGCCAATATCCGCGTGGAATCGCAGGGGACGGCCAAGCGCGCCGACTCCGTCCAGCGCACAGTGATCGAGGCCCTGCTAGCGGATCCCGATCCCTATGATGTGATCTTCGATGATGACGGCAAAGGTGAGATCGCAGACGTCGTCGCCCTGCGGAGTACCGACAGCGTCGTTTCAGCCACCCTGTTCCACTGCAAATATTCCGGGGCCGATACGCCGGGCGCGCGGCTCAGCGACCTGTACGAGGTTTGCGGACAGGCCCAGAAATCGGCGCGTTGGCGCGACCGCCCGAACCGAATGCTGCAGCACATGCTGAAGCGTGAGCAGAAGCGTCGTGACAGAGGCGCCAGTTCTCGAATCGAACATGGCTCTGCGGCTGCGATCAAGAAGCTGAAGGCGGGATGGCAGGATTATCGTTTCGAATATGACGTTCGGATCGTGCAACCTGGCCTATCCCGCAAAGCCATCGGGGAAGAGGGACTTCACTTGTTGGCCGGCGTCGAGACCTACCTGCTCGAAACCCGGGGAATGCGCCTCCGTGTCATAGGCAGCGACTGACACTCGATCACTAAGGGCGGCAGTCGTCCATTGAAGAAGCCACGGAGGGCCAATGTCTTCACTTGCCTGGATTGATTTCGATGAAGCCGAGCGCCAGCGCGCGCAGCGGATCATGGCGCTATTCCAGGAGCGGGAAACCCGCGACGAGCTTGGTCTGGGCGGTATCCGAGATTCGATCGCCGACCATCTTTTCCCGGGCACCAGCACGATCCAGACCCGGCTGCGCTACATGCTTTTCATTCCTTGGCTATTCCAGATGCTCGAAGGATCATCGGCCGGGGCGGATCAGCTCGCGAGCGAAGCGCGCGCCCTCGAAAACCGGCTCGCCAACGCGCTCAAGGTCGGCGGCGAGTCCAACGGCATCATTGGCAGGGATGCCGGCGCGGACCTCCAAAGACTGCCCAGCTCGGTCTACTGGGCCGGCCTCGGCACATGGGGCATCCGTCTCTTCCCGGGCTCAACCGACAATCTCTTCTCATCTATGCGCCATCTCCAACGCGCGCGGCCTCGCGTTCGCGAAAGCGAGGACTCCGCGTCTGAGGCCCAAGCGCTTCAGATCTGGACCCCGACGTTGCCGGCACGTCCCGCCGACCTGCTGGACAACACGCGGTTCAAACTCTCGCTCGACGAAGCCCAGTTCATCATCGATCGGCTTGTCGCACATCAACCGCACAGCCTCCTCGCGTTTCTGGCGCGCAGCGGGTCCAGCCAAGCCGAATGCGACAACATCTGGGAGCATCCCCATGTTGCCGACTTCCCTGACGACGCCCGCACGCTGGTTGCACATGGCGCAATATTCTCCAGCGTGATGCACGGCGCCTCGCTGCTCTACAATTTGCTGCTCAGCCGGCTGCGAGGTCGGGCCGAATGGATCGAGAAATACGAGGTACGGTTTGCCGATTGGCAGGCGAGCCTGGACATGACTGCGATACGGGCTTGGTCACTCGGCGCCTTTTGGGCGGCGATCGATCATCCGGCGCACAGCATCCGGCCTGCCGCCAAACGCTTCGTCGCCGAATGGCTTGGCCTATTGACTTCCGGCAGCGCCATAGACGGTGCGCTGACACCGGCCGCGCGTCTCGTCCAGGATCGCGAGCGACGGCTGAAAACAAGCCAGTCCCGGTTTGCAAACCGAGCCGTGCGAGACCGCTGGACAGGCGCTTCAGGCGTCGAGCCGCTAACCTTTCGATGGGCGCAAGCCAAGTCGCACCTGCGGGATCTTGCCAGTGCTGAATAGAACGACGCTCGATCCGGAAACCCGGGTTCTCTACGGCGACAGCCTTCAGCCCCCTCCGGGCTATCTCTTCGACGCTGCCATCGCGACGACCTTCTCGCTCGATTTCGAAACCGCGCTCGCCGCACCCGTCAGCCTCGCTCTGTTCGCGGCTGAAAACCGGGACGACATTCTCACCCACCCGCTGGCGCTGCTCGAAGGCGCCGAACGGATCGCCGGACGCCTTGTCGTCTATGCCGATGCGGGGCATCTTCACGCTCAAAGCCGCCCTCATTCACGCCTCTGCTCGCTGCTCGAACGCATCATCGTGGAAGTCGCAGCACCGCGCGACGGCGCGTTCCATCCCAAACTGTGGGCTCTGCGTTATCGGTCGACGCGCGCCGAAGATCCGACGCTCCTGCGGCTGCTCGTGCTCTCGCGCAATCTTACGCGGGATCGGTCCTGGGACATCTCGCTACGCCTCGACGGCGAGCTGACGCGCCGGCCCGATGCGAACAACCGGCCGCTGTTCGACCTTCTGAGCCGACTGCCGGACCTCGCCGTTGCCGGCATCTCCGACGACGCGCGCGCGCTGACTATCGACGTCGCCGAAGATATTCGGCGCGCCCGGTGGACTGTGCCCGACCAATTCGACGAGGTCAGCTTCGCGGTGAACGGCTTCGGCGGCAAAATCTGGCAACCAGCGTCCTGCGCGCGTTTGGGCGTCATCTCGCCTTTTTGCGATACCAGTGCGCTAAATCTGCTCAGCGCGCTGCCGACAGCGGAAAAGCCCGTCATCATTAGCCGCGCCGATCAATTGGCCTGCGTCGACAGCGCCACGCTGGACGCCTTTGAGCGCGTGTCCGTCCTCGACGAAATGGCCGCCAGCGAAGACGGCGAGGAGGTCTCCACCAGCGCGCTCCAGGGACTGCACGCCAAGGCGTTCATCGCCGAGACGGGCTGGGACACGATCCTGACGATCGGATCCGGCAACGCAACGCGTCCCGCACTTCTGTCGGGGAACAATGTCGAGCTTTTCGCCTCGCTCCGCGGCAAGCGGTCAAAGGTGGGCAGCGTCGAGCAGATTATGGGTGAGAAGGGCTTTGGGCGCCTGACCCGAACCTACGTCGCCAGCGAGCTTGAACCCGTCGATCCTGCCACCATCGCCGCAGAGGCTCGGCTTGACGACGCTCGCCGCGCCTTGTGCCGTGGCGGGCTGCGCCTGCGCTGTGAGCGGATTGAGAGCGTCGACGGCGACGCGCACCCCTGGCGCGTCTGGCTAATTCCCACAGAGGCATTGCCGCTCGTAGGCATCGCCTCACTGCAGGTTTGGCCGATCACACGCGGCGACGGTCATGCCAGCGATGTCTTAGATGCCCTTCGCGAGGGAACCGCCGTTGACCTCGGGGCCATGCCGATCGTCGATCTCACCCGCTCCCTGGCCTTTCGGCTGACCGCAGACAGCGCTCAGGTATCAGCCCTGTTCAGCACCGGTCTGGTCATGGAAGGCCTTCCGCCCGAGCGCCATGCCGCCATTCTTCGCTGGGTGATCGACAGCCGAGATGCGTTTTTTCGCTACCTGCGACTTCTATTGTCCGAGCTCGGTGATCCTTTCGGCGCTGCCTTGGCAGCGCAGGAGGGTTGCGGCAGCATGGCGTGGGCGAGTGCCGCCGACGATGCGCCTCTCCTGGAAGACATGGTTCGCGCCTTGTGCCGCGGAGGTGAACGACTTCATGCGATCGAACGCCTGATGACGCGATTGGAGGCCGGCAACGATACCGGCGCCGATCCCATACCGAGTGATTTTCGCACACTTTGGGATGCTTTCCGCATCGCCCTCCAGGACCAGGGCGTTAGCCATGGCAGATAAGCGGTTTGAAGCGGAAGCGGCGCTTGCTCCCCTGAAAGCCTTTCAGCGCCGCACAGTCGATTATGTGTTTGATCGCCTTTACGGCGATCAGGACCCGGTTCGGCAATTCCTCGTCGCGGACGAAGTGGGTCTTGGCAAGACAATGGTCGCGCGCGGCGTCATCGCCCGCACCATCGAGAGGCTATGGGACAGCACCGACCGGATCGATATCCTCTATATCTGTTCCAATCAGGCGATTGCGGCTCAGAACATCAATCGCCTCAATGTTCTTAGCCGGCGCGAGCTGGCGTTGCCGACCCGGATGACGCTCATACCGCTCCAGGTCAGAGGCGATCAGGGGCTCGACGCCAACAAGGTTAACTTCATCAGCCTGACACCGGGCACAACCTTCGACCTGCGCTCGACCACAGGCGTCACGCAGGAACGCGCCCTGCTGTTGCGAATGCTCGAAGACCGGGTGTCACGGCCCCGCGGCCTGCACAATCTGCTTCAGGTGTCCGCCGGCGTTGATGGCTGGAATGGCGCGGTCCGTGAGCTTTCCTTGGACGGTGTCGATCAGCGGATCATCGATCGCTTCCGCCGCGACGTCGAAAAAGATGCTGAGCTGTTCGCAGAACTGGAGGCGGTATGCGACCTTTTCCCGCGCCGCCGTGAGACCTATCCTCATGAGCTGAACCAGCGTCGCAACGCCTTGGTCGGTCGTCTTCGCGGCAAACTCTCGCACGCCTGCATCGACGCCCTGAAACCCGATCTGATCATCATGGACGAGTTTCAACGGTTCCGCGACTTGCTCCACGGCGAAACCTCGGCTGCGGAACTCGCTCGCGAGCTGTTCGATTACTCGGACGGCAAGGGTCATGCCGCACGCACGCTCCTGCTTTCCGCCACGCCCTACCGGATGCTGACCCTGTCGGGAGACGAACCCGATGATGGGGAGCATTACCGTGACTTTCTGGAGACCTTGTCCTTCCTTTACGGTCGGACCAACGGTCCCGACGTCGCTAAGACGCTGGAACGCGAAATGCGTGAGTTTCGTGGCTTTCTCCATGCGCTACCAGGCGCCCGTGCCGAGGCCATAGGCGCGCGCCATGTCGTCGAGGATCGGCTGCGCAAAGTGATGGCGCGCACGGAGCGCGTGGCCAGCACCATCGAGCGCGACTCGATGGTGGGCGAGCCGCCGATGGCCATAACGATCCTGCCGACTGACCTGCGCCAAGCCGCAGCGGTGTCGGACGTCGCGCGCGCGCTCGATGCGCCGGAGATCACCGAATACTGGAAGTCCGCGCCCTATCTCCTCAACTTCATGCGCGACTATGCGCTCAAGCGGCTTTTGAAAGAACAGCTCGACAAGCCGGCGCCCAATCTGTGCGCGGCGCTCGAACGCGCACGGCCCGCCATGCTCGATCATGACCGGCTTGACGCCTACGAGCCGCTCGAACCCGCCAATGGTCGGATGCGCGGCGTCATGGATGACGTGTTCGGCGATGGTCTCGATCAGCATCTGTGGATCCCGCCATCCCTGCCCTATTACGGTCCCGAGCGATCCGGGCCACCGCTGACCAAGGCGCTGATCTTCTCATCCTGGTCGATGGTGCCCGATGCGATCGCGGCGATCCTGTCCTACGAGGCCGAACGCCGTATGAGCGTAGGCGCTTCGGGGCAGCGTTATTTTGGCCATGTTCGCCCACGCCCGATCCAGTTCCGGCAAAATCAAGGCCGACTTGTCGCCATGCGCGCGATGCACCTGGTCTATCCGTCGCCGACTTTGGCGCGTCTCGCCGACCCTCTTGCGATCTTTGGGGCGTCGAACGAGACCCTGTCGGTCGAAGCTATGCGCAAAGCCGTCGCCGACCGCCTGCGCGAGAGCGTCTCCGCACTCGCCGAGCGATCAGGCGACACCGCCGATGGTCGCGATTGGGAATGGGCTGCCCCCGCCGTCATCGACGCCATGGCGAAAGCCGGCTCTGTCGCCTGGGTCAATTCGCCTCACGGCTTCGCGCTGCTCGGCAACGAGGAGGGCTTCAAGGAGCATGTCGCTGAGCTGCGCACGGTGACGACCGAGCGCAGCTTCGGACCGGTGCCAGACGCGCTGCTTGACCTACTGGTCGACGTCGCTCTGGGTAGCCCTGCTGTCTGCGCGTTGCGCGCCTTGCATCGGATCGCGCCCGATCTCGCCTGGGACGATCATCGGCTCTTGAAGGCGGCCAACCAGATCTCGTGGGGGTTCCGCACGCTTTTCAACCAGCATGATGCCGTCGCCCTGCTCCGCAAGGACGACGATGACCGCTATTGGCGCCAGGTGCTCACATACGGGGTGGAGCACAACCTCCAGGCGGTTCTCGACGAATATGTCCACTATCTGCTCGACGCAGAGGGCTTGGGCGCCAAGCCACCCGCAGATCGCATCGCTGGGATCAGCAAGGCGATCTCGGAGGCGTTGGCCATTCGCCCCTCGCAGATCGACGTCGAGGATCCGACCGTCGCTGGCAAAAAACTGGTCATCAAAAAGTTCCAGATGCGGGGTCGATTTGCCATGCGCCTGGCCGACTACAAGGACGAGGAAGGCGGGGCTGCACGCCTGGGAAGCGTTCGGGACGCCTTCAACTCACCCTTCCGACCCTTTGCGCTGGCCACGACATCCGTCGGACAGGAGGGCCTCGACTTTCACCCTTATTGCTACCGCCTCTACCACTGGAACCTGCCCGGAAATCCCGTCGATCTCGAACAGCGCGAAGGGCGTGTCCACCGCTTCAAGGGTCACGCCATCCGCCTCAATCTGGCGCATCGGCAGGTCGATGTGGTGCGTGGGCGCGAGACAGGTCACAATGATCCCTGGCAGATCATGTTCGACGCCGCCCGGGCCGAGACAGAGAATGACTCTGACCTCATTCCTTATTGGATCTACGAAGGTCCGGTGAAGGTTGAACGCCGCGTGCCTATGCTCCCGTTCAGCCGCGAGGTGCGCAGGCTCGAGTGGCTCAAGCGGAGCCTGACCGTCTATCGCCTCGCGTTCGGCCAACCGCGTCAGGAAGATCTGCTGGAGTATCTGCACAGCCTGATGGGAACCGCCATGCCAGCAGAGGATCTCGCTGATCTGCAAATACGGCTCCAGCCTTAAAGTCGCGCCAATCACCCGCCTTCGGCAGCAAGTGCCGTGCAGCGCTCCCCGACCAAGCCAATCACCTTGTCCTGCGCAGTTTTGGCGGCCTCAGCATCAGCCGCAAATGCGGGTAGCTGAAGCCTCTGCGCCCGTTCGGCCACTCGCGCAGTCAGGTCCGCAATCGCAGTCTCGGCATTGCCGGCGGACACGCCAATCGTCCGCGCCAGCGCAAGGAAGTCCTGGCGCGTCAGACGGTCATCCTTGCCGTTTAGCTTGAGCGCCATGCGGTCGCCCCCCAAACCCGGGAAAACGCGCGTGGTAACGGCGTCGTAGAGCGGTGCGAAGCGCACACTCGTAAACGCCTTGGCATCAGGCTCGGCGATTTTGAGCACGGCAAGGTTCTTGAGGTGCATATCGCCATCGGCGATGAGCCAGGCGAACACGGCGCGGCGTAACAGCATATCGAGATCGCTGGCCGGATCGGTCGAGAGCGGTCGCAGCCCGCGGGCCATCCGCTCGATCGTTCCGTCGTATTTGGCCGAAGCGGGAAGGTCCAGAATGGAGCAAAAGTCCTCCATCGCTAGACGCCGCTGATCCGCTGGCCCGCGACGAATATCGAACCGCTCGACGACCAATGCGGGCGACATGCCATCGGGCATTTCCAGCAGCGCGGCACCGGGCACGTCAAACCCGGCGGAGCGGCCAAGCTCCAGGCAGAGCCACTCGACGACCGGCAACGTCTCAAATCCCGCCGTGCCGGCGGGCTTGAGGATATGGGTGAACGGCTGATCGATGGCCGGAACGAGGGCGCCATCGGGCATCAGGCTCATCGGCGCCTTGATCTGG
>JAWXBJ010000172.1:0-10078 GCA_034439955.1 Alphaproteobacteria bacterium | reverse complement strand
TTCTGTTCAGGTTCTCACCCTGAAAACGCGGCGCATGAGAACGAAATCCGCCATGCGATCCGCCGCCAAGGGCGCTGTCGCTGATGAGGCCACGCGACAGAACGCCATAAGCCGTCATCCCGATGCCCAGTTCGCGCAGGGTCGGCAGGATCTTGCGTTCCACCCCACGTGTCAGGATTGAGTACTCGATCTGCAAGTCGACAATCGGATGCACCTTGTGCGCCCGCCTGATCGTTTCAGCGCCGGCCTCGCTGAGGCCGATGTGGCGCACATAACCGGCCTTGACGAGATCGGCGATCGCGCCAACCGTATCCTCGATCGGCACTCCGGGGGAAACCCGCGCTGGGCGATAGATGTCGATATAGTCCACGCGCAGCCGCTTCAGCGTATAGGCAAGCGCCGTTTTTGTCGCAACGGGGTCGGTCGCCATGCCTATGAAGGCGCCGCTGGCGTCGCGCTGCGCGCCATACTTCACGGAGAGGATCGCCTTGTCGCGCTTTGCCCCCTTCAACGCGTCTGCGATCAGCATTTCATTGTGGCCCATGCCGTAGAAATCGCCGGTGTCGATCAGGGTCACGCCTGCGTCCAGCGCGGCATGGATCGTGGCGATCGATTCCGTTTCGTCCGCCGGACCGTAGAAGTCCGACATTCCCATCGCTCCGAGACCGATGGCGGAGACGGAAGGTCCTGAACGACCGAGTGTTCGTGAAAGCATGGCTAGGCTCCTGTACTGGATGCAAGCTGGGCACAAAGTAACAAGAGTCAATAGTTGTTACTTGAAAAAACTTCTACCGCCGGTAGGAGAACCCCGTCGCCGCCAAAAGGTCTGGTCATGGTCATGGAAATTCTGAAAACCCATCGTATCGCCGACGGTACGCTTCGCTACTGCCGTCACAGCAGCGCCGCGACCGGCACGCCCATGACATTCAGCGCATTCACGCCTCCGGGTGATGGCCCTTTCCCCGTGCTGATCTGGCTCTCCGGTCTCACCTGCACGGAGGAGAATTTCACCACCAAGGCAGGCGCCTACGCGGCGGCGTCGCGGGCCGGAATGATGATCGTGGCGCCGGACACCTCTCCGCGCGGGGCGCTGGTCGCCGACGATCCCGCCTATGATCTTGGCCAGGGCGCGGGATTCTATGTCGATGCGACGCAGCAACCCTGGGCGGCGCATTACCGCATGGAAAGCTACATTGTCCGTGATCTTCTCGACCTGATCGCCAGCGACTTGCCGGCCGATATGTCGCGCCTTGGAATCTCCGGCCATTCCATGGGAGGGCATGGCTCGCTTGTATTGGCCTTCAGGCATCCGGCCCTTTTCAGGTCAGTGTCGGCGCTGGCGCCCATCTGTTCGCCGTCACGCTGTCCCTGGGGTGAGAAAGCATTTGCCGAATACCTTGGTCCCGACCGGGGCATCTGGCATGAGCATGACGCATCCCTGCTGATCGCGTCAGGCGCGGCGCGCGGCCGGTATGCCGACATTCTGGTCGATCAGGGATCTGCGGATGACTTTCTGGCTGACCAGCTCAAACCTCACTTGCTTGCGCGCGCCTGCGCTGAAGTCGGCCAGACACTGATCCTGAATGAGCGGGTCGGGTATGATCACTCATTCTTTTTCATATCCAGCTTCATCTCCGATCATATCGACTGGCATGCTCTCCGGCTTGCATAACCCTGCTTGCCCGGGCAGAGTCGGATTTCTTGTATGGAGGCGCGCTTCGAGTGCTACCCGGATATTTACCAAGACATCCGGTTCGAACTATTATACGTGCCTCCTGTTGGGGAGAATCGCCGAGAGATTTTGTCCTGAACATAAAGGCTGGCAATGAAAGACGTACGTTCCAAGTCCCGTGAAACTCTCCCGAGCCTCGACAACCTGACGGTCGCCGAACTCGGAGCATTGATCGAACGGGCCGACAAGCTTCGCGACAGCAAGATGGAAGAGGCGCGCTCCACCTTCCTGAGCGAGATGCGATCCAAGGCCGCCGAACTCGGCATTGATCTCGACGCCCGCTCCAGCCGGGGCGGACGCCGCAAGCGCTCGGACGCCGGCGTCAAGCTCAAACCCAAATACCAGGGTCCCAATGGCGAGACCTACACTGGCCGCGGCCCGACGCCGCAATGGCTGAAAGCCCTCGAGGCGAAAGGTCAGAAGCGCGAGAAGTATCTCGTCGGAGAGTGAGGCGGCGCAGAAGAATGGCGCCCTGGAGCAAGCGACCCGCGCTGAAAACTGGTAGTGAGACCCGGGATCGAACCGGGGACCTCAGGATTATGAGTCCTGCGCTCTAACCAGCTGAGCTATCCCACCGATGCTTGAGGGGGCGGTGTATACGCGCAGCATCCACGTTGCGCAAGGCGCGCGCGCCCCTTCGATCGCCCGGCTACCGGACCATTTCCGCGACCCTCGCCCCGATCGCCAGGGAAGAGGTGAGGCCAGGGCTTTCGATGCCGATCAGGTTCACCAGCCCGGCGATCCCATGCTCGCGCGGACCCTCGATCAGGAAATCGGCGGGCGGCTCTCCGGGCCCCACGATCTTGGGACGGACGCCCGAGTAATCCGGCGCCAAGGCGCCGTCTTTCAGGCCCGGCCAGTATCGCCTCACAGCCGCGTAAAACAGCGCTGCCCGGCCGGGATCCACGACATAGTCGAAGGGCGGCCCCGCGCCTTCCGCCAGCCACTCCGCGTCCGGACCGAGCCGCGTCCGCCCGCCGAGGTCGATCGCCAGATGCAACCCCTGGCTGGCGCGCGAATGCATGGGATATATCAGCCGCGCGAACGCCGCCCGTCCCGACGCCGTGAAGTAGGAACCCTTGACCCACCGCATTCTCAGGCCTGGATATCCCGGACCGCCTTCGATCGCGCGAGCAAGGTCCAGCGCGCGGTGACCCGCCGCATTAACGACAGTTCGCGCCTTGATCCGGGTGGGGCTCGCGCCTCCCGTATCGATCTCCACGCCATTGGCCGCCACTGCGCCTCGCACCGCCGGCGTGTCGAACGCGATCGCGCCGCCGCGATCCTCGATCTCGCCCTGCAGCGCCAGGAAATAGGCATGGCTGTCGAAGAGGCCGGACACTTCCGCATGGATCGCGACGCGCACCTCGGGGTTGAGCGCGGGCTCCAGACGGCGCGCCTCCGTTCCGTCGATCAGCCGCGTCTCCTCGACGCCATTCGCGAGAGCGCGCCGCAGCAGGGCCGGCGTCGCCGCCGCCTCCTCATCGTCGATCGCCACGACCAGCTTTCCGCAGCGATGCGCTTCGACTCCATGCGCCGCACAATACTGGTAGAGCGCGCGTCGTCCCTCGACGCACAGAAGCGCCTTCAGCGACCCGGTGGGATAGTACAGCCCGGCATGGATCACCTCGGAATTGCGCGAGGAAGTTTCCGTGGCGATCGCGCCGGCCGCCTCGATCACCGTCACCTCGCGCCCGGCCATCGCAAGCGCGCGCGCGGACGCGAGGCCCACTGCGCCTGCCCCGATCACCAGTGCATCTGTCTCGAAGCGTTCCATACGAGAGCATCCTTCGATCAAACTGAATCAGTTTGACCGGAGAAAGATGCTCTATTTCAAGAGTGTAGAGCAACCTGTCTGCGTCAAAGAGGACGCAGGTTGCTCTAGCGGTTAGCCAAGCTCTGCGCCGAGTGCATCTCAAAAAGGGGAACGCGCACTACTCCGCCGCGACCATGACCGGTGCGAGGGGCGCCGGAGCGGACCGCATCCAGCGCGCCATCAGCGCTTCGAGCTTGATCTCCGCGGCGCGCACCGCCTTGTCCTTCACATGCCCGAAGCCGCGAATCTCGTCCGGCAGCGAGGCTATCTCCACCGCCAGCGCATGATTGTCCGCGCGCAGACCCTCGGCGAGCACATCCAGCCGCTCTAGATATTCGTCGCGCAGCCGCTTCTCCATCCTGCGCTCGGCGGTCCAGCCGATCGGGTCCCAGGATTTGCGGCGCATCCACTTGAAACGCTGCAGCACCTTGAACACCGGCATCATCCACGGACCGAACGAGGACTTCACCAGCTCGCCCCTGGAATTCTTATTCGAAATCAGCGGCGGCGCCAGCAGGAAGGTGAGCTTGGCGCCGTCGCCAAACGTCGCCTTGATCGCCTGCGCATAGGCCGGGTCGGCATACATCCGCGCGACCTCGTATTCGTCCTTGTAGGCCATCAGCTTGGCCGCATGCGTCGCCGCCGCACGCGAGAACGCATCGCCCAGCCCGAGATTGCTCTCCGCCGCCCTCACGCTCGCGACCTTCGAGCGGTACACGGACGCATAGGCGGCGTCCTGATAGCCGGTCAGCATCTCGGCCCGGCGCTCGACGAGCTGGTCCAGGCTGGGCGCCGTCAGCTCGGGCCGCCTGGGCGCCAGGGCATGCAGCGCGGCCGGGTCCGCCGCCGCCAGCCGTCCGAGGTCGAACGCCGCCGCATTGGCCTCGACCTTGACCCTGTTGAGCCGGTTGGCCTCGTGGATGGCCGCGTCGGCGACCGGCACATGCCCGAGCTGCCAGGCCATGCCCAGCATGATCATGTTGGTGTAGATCGCGTCGCCGAAATACTGCTCGGCCAGCGCCTCGGCGTTGATGGCCGAAAAGCTCCGCGAGCGCGACCGCACGCGCGCGGCGAGCAGGTCAGGATCGAAGCGCGCATTGCGGTCGTCGATGATGTCCTTGGTCGGCGTCACGTCGCGATTGGCCACCACCCGCGTGCGCGCCTTGTCGAACAGCACAAGCGCATCGCCCGAGCCCGCCACGACGAGATCGCAGGCGATCACCGCGTCCGCCGAGGCCGGAGGCGTGCGCGCCGCCTTGATGTCGTCGGGGTGTTTCGCGAAACGCACATGGCTCAGCACCGGCCCGCCCTTCTTCGCGAGCCCGGTCATGTCCAGGGTCTGCGCCGCCTTGCCGTCGATGTGCGCCGCCATCGCCAGCACCGCCGCCACGGTGGTGACGCCGGTCCCGCCGACGCCGGTGAACACGACGTTCCAGACATCATCGAGCGCCGGCTCGACCGGTCGCGGCAGCTTTGACGTGTCGAATGCCGGAATCGGCCGCTCGGCGTCCGACTTGCGGTCCCCGCCCGTCACCGTAACGAAGCTGGGGCAGAACCCCTCGATGCAGGTCATGTCGGTATTGCAGGTTGACTGGTTGATCTGGCGCTTGCGACCAAACTCGGTATCGACCGGCTCCACCGACAGGCAGTTGGACTTGACCGAGCAGTCGCCGCAGCCCTCGCAGACGGCGGTGTTGATGAAAGCCCGCCGCGACGGCGCCGCCATCTTGCCACGCTTGATCCTGCGGCGTTTCTCGGTCGCGCACACCTGGTCATAGATCAGCACGGAGACGCCCGCCGTCTCCCTCAGCTCTTTCTGAACATCGTCCAGCTTGCGGCGGTCGAAAATGCGCGTGCCTTCCGGCAGGTCGCTCACCGAGGCGTAACGTGTCGGATCGTCCGCGACGATTACGATCGTCTTGACGCCTTCGGCTTCAACCTGCCGGGCGATCTGCGGCACGGTCTGTCCGGACTCGACCTGCTGGCCACCCGTCATGGCGACCGCGTCATTGTAGAGAATCTTGTAGGTGGCGTTGACTTTGGCCGACACCGACGCCCGGATCGCCAGCGATCCCGAATGCGAATACGTTCCGTCGCCGAGATTCACGAAGACATGCTTCTCGTCTGTGAAGGGCGACTGCCCGATCCACGGCGTGCCCTCCCCGCCCATCTGCGTGTGCATGTCGGTGCGCCGGTCGGGCGTGAAGGTCGCCATGTAGTGACAGCCTATGCCGGCCAGCGCGCGTGACCCTTCCGGCAGCGTTGTCGAGGTGTTGTGTGGGCAACCCGAACAGAAGTGCGGCTTGCGGACGGTGCCCTGGTTCATGCCGGCGACCGCCATCCGCGCGCCGCCGACCTTTGCGAAATAAGCCTCCGCCGCGCCTCGGTGCGACCCGTCCGGCAGGCGCGACAGCAGGGCTGCGGCAATATCGGCCGTCGACAGCGTGCTAAGATCGGACAGGAGCGGCGCGCCATCGCGGTCGCGCTTGCCCTCAATGACGGGCCTTTGCCCGTCCGGCAAATGATAGAGGGTGTCTTTCAGTTGCGGCTCCACCAGGGCGCGCTTGTGCTCGATGACCAGCACGCGCTCCAACCCCTTGCAGAAGCGGGTGATCGCGGACGGCTCCAGCGGCCAGGGCATCGCGACCTTGAAGATCGTGACACCCAGCTCGGAGGCCGCTTTCTCATCGAGCCCGATTGCCGCCAGCGCCTCGAAGACGTCGCGCGCAGCCTGGCCCGACACCACGATGCCGATCCGGGGCGTACGCGAACTGAGCAGCACGCGGTCAAGCCCGTTGGCCCGTGCAAAGGCATGCGCCGCCGGAAGCTTCACCTGCCGCAGTCTTTGCTCCTTCGCCATCGGCGTGTCGCCGATGCGCAGGCCGACGCCGCCTTCCGGCAGCACAAAGTCCGACGGACTCACAAACCTGTGGCGCGCCAGACCGATATCGACAACCGCGCCGGAATCCATCGTGTCGGCGAGCGCCACCATCCCGACCCACGCGCCCGAATACCGGCTGAGCTCGAAACCCATCAGGCCATAATCCAGCACGTCCTGGATCGTGGCCGGCGACAGCACCGGCATCTCGGCGTCGATGAGCGCGAATTCCGATTGCGACGGCAGCGTCGACGACTTGCAGTTGGGATCGTCGCCGACCAGCGCCAGAACGCCGCCCTTTGGATCCGTTCCCGCCATGTTGGCGTGCTTGAACACGTCGCCGGTCCGATCGACGCCAGGCGCCTTGCCGTACCAGATGCCGAAGACGCCGTCGAACCTTGCGCCGGGAAAAGCCTGGGTCTGCTGCGAGCCCCAGACGGCCGTAGCGCCGAGATCCTCATTCAGGCCTTCCCAGACCCTGATGTCATGGGCGTCGAGAAGTTTTTTCGCCCCCGCAAGCTGCTGGTCATAGCCGCCCAGCGGCGATCCCCGGTAGCCCGAGATGAAGCCGGCGGTGTTGAGGCCCGCCTTGCGGTCGAGCCGCTTGCGGTCGAGCGGCAGGCGCACCAGCGCCTGTATGCCCGTCATGAAGGCGCGGCCCTCCTCGCGAAGATACTTGTCGTCGAGGGAAATGGGCTCGCGGCTCGCCAAGTACGGCTCCTGTCCGGGCATCAAAGGCGGGAATGATTCATTGCTCAAATTTGGGGGAATTAATTGCCCTTTGCATCGTTTCATGCCAGTTCTGAAGCAATAATCGACTAACGAACCAACAAAAAGCGCAATTCATGCCCGTTGACCTGGACGCGATCGACGCCAAGATTCTCGACCTTATTCAACGTGACGCCGCCCTGTCCGTTGCGGAGATCGCGGAGAAGGTCGGTCTGTCCTCCAGCCCTTGCTGGCGCCGCATCAAGCGCATGGAGGAGCAGGGCATTATCTCCAAGCGTGTCACGCTCCTCAATTATGACAAGCTCGGCCTCAACTTTGAAGTGGTTGCAAATGTAAAGCTACAGCTTCCGAGCCGGGAGAACCTCGAAAAGTTCGAGCAGGCTGTGAAAAAATGGCCGGAATGCATCGAGTGCATGACCGTCACGGGCGCCGTCGATTATATCATGCGGATCGTCACCACCGACATGCACGCCTACGACAATTTCCTGCGCGACAAGATTCTCGCCCTCGGCCTCGTCTCGGACATCCAGTCGCGCATCATCGTCAACGTGTCCAAGCGCACCACCGCCGCGCCTCTCGGGCTCATCAGCCCTTTCATCCCCACTCAGGAGCGGTAGAGCAATCTGCGTCGTCGCCCCTATCGGGCGTTCCCGTCAGCGCAGACCATACTTATTCTCCAGCCGTTCGCGGATGGCGATGATCTCGGCCAGCACCTTTTCGCGGTCGGGCATGGGCTCGTTGGCGTAGGTCGACGGATGCCACTTCCCGTTTCCATCGGTGAGCCGGCCCCCCGGACCCGGTACGGCGCCGATCACCGACATTTTCGCCTTCAGGCGCAGGAAGCGTTCGGCCAGCCGCGCCGCCCGTTCCGCCTGCTCCAGCAGACCCTCCTCGGCAAGCTCTTCGGCCCGCGCCGTCGCGCGCCGCGCCGCTCCCTCCGGATCGATCTCCGGCGGCGACAAGGGCCCGCCCGGCGCCGACAGCTTCTCCACCTGGTTCGTCATCGCCTCCGCTTTCGCCTCCTCCGCCGCCGTCCACCGCTCGGCGATCTCCGCCGGCAGCACTGTCGCACCTGATCTTCGCGCCCGGTCCCGCTCCAGAAACAGGGGAAGCGGCGCGCGAACGCCCGTCAGCCGCTCCGCCTCGATGTCCTTCAGCCGGAACCCGTCCTCGGCCGCCCACCGGATGATCGTCGAGAGATCGACGCCGAGCCGCCGCGCGATCGAGCGCTGGCTTTGTCCCAGCCGCACGCGCAGCTGGGCCTCGCGCCGCAATTCGATGTATTCTTCCTGTGTTGGAACCATCCTCGGCATACCAGCAATAGTGCGCCCGCCCGCAGACCGGTCGGATAGAGGCGACCACCCCTCGCCCGTGGCGACTGGCCGGAAAGCCAAACGGGACCTTCCCCCATTGACTTGGTTAACCAATCGACAATGATCGCCCCATGGTTGCAGGACCTCGAAAGATCATCGTCGAATGCCTCAGTTGCGGCCACGCGGCCCAGCGCACGCGCCGCGCCGACGATCAGCGCACCTTTTCCTACATCCAGACCCATGCCCGCTGCGGCGTCTGCTATGCCCGCGCCGACGCCGGGCTCGTAAATGTCCGCCCCGCCGAAAACGCGCGCCCCGGCTTTATCCTGGAGGAGGACGCCGAATTCCACCCGCGCTCGCGCCGCAACGATCCTGAGCTATCCCCGCGCCCGCTGCTTTTTATCGCGCCCGATCCGGCGCCTGATCCGCCGCCTGAACCCGGTCTCTTCTGGAGCAACGCCACCTGGGTTGTCGGCGCGATCTTCATGTACACCGTCCAGGTCGTCGCCTACGCCTCACTGATGGTCGGCGCCGGCATGGCTTTTGCGCTGCTGTTCCTCGTAGTCTTGCCCGCCGTCCCAGGCGTGCTGCGCGACGGCCTCAACGGTCTTCAATCCGCTACTCAGGGCGCGACAAAGGCCGTCGGCTTCACCGCCGCCATCGACCACGTCACCTCAGAGGCCGCCAGAACCAGCACCTACAACTTCTCCAACCCGCTGGAGCGCGCTGCCTACTGCCAGGGCCGTGAATACCTGATCCATATTCGCGGCGCGGACGTCCCCGAACACATCCGCCAGATGCGCCGCGATGTGATCGCCCAGTGTCCGCAACTGGCCTCGCTGCGTTGAGTTTGCTCATGCCTGGTCCTCCACCGGCGAAGCCGGGGGAGGTGGGTCGGCGCGCCTCGGCGGCGTGACGGAGGGGGCAAGCCACACCCACCAAGTCCTCCACCGGCAAACCCGGGGAGGTGGACGCGACGCGGACGGAGGTGGCTCTCTCAACAACGGGAAGTCTGCCCCTAGCGAAGCTGGGGGAAGTGGCGCGGAGCGCCGAAGGGGCCTCTCAACGCGGGAATTGCAGCGCGCCTTGCCGCCAGCCGACGCCTATCCCGATCCCAGAGAACTGGTCAATCGACCACCCAGGAATCCGCTCCCCGCGTAGTATCACCTGGCGATAGTGGTTGCACATCACGATCCGGCGGTCGCCTAGACGGCTAATTGTTAACGCGCTATTAATAAACATTACGGCGGGGAAATGGGGTGTTGGGAATGCTGTCACTCGAGGACATTCATAACTTCAGAACCGTTGTCGACACGCTGAAGCGATCTAGACGCGACACGATTCTCGACCCACGCACGGGCAATGCGATCACGCATCTCCTGTATGAAGATCCATTCGCGGACGGGCACCTAATAAACGAGATCAAGCGACCAAGAACGACCTTTATTGTTGGACGACGCGGAACGGGCAAATCCTCGCTGCTACAGAGGATGGAGCATGACATAAGCCGAGACCCCAAGTGCATCGTCAGCTACCTCGACGTGCAGCGGATCAGCCAAGATGCAAACCTTGCCCACAGCGCGGGTCAAGAGACAGAAGATGGCAACCTG
>JAWXBJ010000171.1:0-4676 GCA_034439955.1 Alphaproteobacteria bacterium | reverse complement strand
GCCGACGGCGTATCGGGCGATCCTGCGGGTCCTTGCAGCAAACTTTCTATCTCGCCCATGTCGATCAGGCGCTGATGATAGACGTCGCTCGCGATGTGGACGTCATTCTCCCCCGGCCCGAGATAACGGGCGCGGCTTGCCGTTACGGTCATCATCCGGTCGGCGATCTCGCAGATATTGTCCTGTGCGCTGGCGTACCCGAAACCGTAGCCGATGCCGGCAAAATCATCGGCCTTGATGTGAGGCACGCCATAGGCCGTGCGTCTTATCTCTGCCGAGAAGGCAGGCTTGGCCGTCGGCCCCGCATCCGCCAGGCCCGCGCTGGCCCCATCGATGGGCTCGGGCGCTCCCGTGCATCCCGCAAGCGCGAAGGCCGCGACGAAGAGTGATGTCCTGACCGGCATGATGCGCCTCCCGAGCGATCGGTGAAGCTAGCATGCGTGTGGCGCCGGGCAAAACTAGCGGTTGGTCACCACCCTGGTCGAGGACGAGTGCCGCCACTCCTGCAGCAGGGTTCGGAGCGCCGCGACGAATGCCAGCGGCTGGTCCAGCATGACGTGATGCCCGGCCTCGGGAATGGCGATCAGCGGCACCTGGCGGTTCAGCAGGCCGCGCATGTAATCGCCGACATCATCGTCCCAGATCACCGACCGGTCGCCCTTGAACAGCGCGATGCGGCAGCGCGTCTCGCGCAGCAGTTCCTGCGGCGGCCGGCTGACCGTGAAATGGCGCCAGATCGAGGGATCGAACTTCCAGCTCCAGCCTTGCGCCCCGCCGTCGGGCAGGGGCGTCTCCCTCAGGCTCCAGCGGGCGATGTAGTCGAGGATGTAATGGTTCTCGCACGGCTGCACGGGCGCAAGCCGAAAACGCGCCAGCGCCGCCTCCAGCGTCGGATAGATCTTGCCGCCGCGGACGGCGGGCGGTCCGGTGCGCGCCCGGTCCGGCGGGTTGATGGGGCTATCGACGATGACGCTGCCCTCGAAGCGGTCGCCATGCTCCGCGCCTGTCAGCACCGAGACAAACCCTCCGAAGGAGTGCGAGACGATGATCGGCTTCTCGGCGTGATCGAACAGCCCGGCCGCCTCGGCGACCGCCAGCTGCTCGCGTGCGAACACGTCCATCGTGTAGCTCTCGCGCCAGTCCGAATCGCCCATGCCCGAAAACGTCATGGCGACGACGTTATAGTCCTCGACGAGATAGGGCGCGACGAAGTCCCACCAGTGTGCGTGCGCGCCATTGCCATGCACCAGCAGCAGGCCGGGCTTGGCGCGGTCTCCCCAGCGCTGGAAATGGATGCGCGCGCCCTCGCAGGAAACGAATCCGGTCTCGTATCGCGTCGCGACGGCGTCGAGGAACCATTTGGGCGCGGGCGGCGCCGCCCCCTTGTAGGCGGCGAGGGGCCCCTGTTCGGGCGGAGTCTCGATCGGCTGGTCGCGGACCAGCTTGTCGTCACGCCCTGAAATGGGGTCGGCCATGGATCGTCCTCCGGGCGGAGCACGATCGCCTTGCGTGGATTGCCGCAAGACGTGGATCGCGTTCCACGCTGTAAATGGGAGACCCATTCACGATTCAGGTGGAAACAGGATGTGCCTCCCCCTGAAACGATCCGGCTCTACAGCGGAAACTTAAGCCTCGCGCTTGCGCGCGGAGCAAGGCCGGATCACGCCTTCAGGCGCATGGTTCGGTTAAACTGGCTCAGTTTGATCGAAGCTCGCCCTGGTCGCGGCTGGCTAGGGTTGGTTCCTTGCCGAATACATCGGCATAGGCCATTCCCAGGGCAGGGCTGTCGAGGCTGGCGACCGTCTCGGCGACGGAGCGGCTGCGGCACGCGATCTCGGCGCGCGGCACGACGGTTTCACGGTCGCGGCAGGCCGTCATGGCCGCCTTACGGATGCGCTGGAGCAGGACCTCGGCGTCGCGCGCATTGTACTTGTCGAGGCCTGCAACCGAGACTTCGACCTGGTTCTTGCTGGCAAACTCGTCGGCCATCGTGGCCGGAGCAAGGGCGATGGCGGCGGCGATGGCGACGATGACGGCTTTCAACTTGGTCATTGGGGGTTTCCTCGATTTTCCACAGTTCAATGCTGTCGCGGGCGCTTGGCGCGTCTCTATCGGCAACATGTGTAAGGTGTACAGTATTTACACGCGCTGGCAACCGGCTTTTCGCGGGCGGCGGCAGCGAGTCAGGCGTGTGAAGTCACGCATCATCCCGCCGCCTGGGCGGCGCGGCCTCCGAGATTGTGGTGGGAGGCAGATTTATTGGCGCGAAAAGCTTCAACCCTTCGGCTTGAACGCAATCATCACATTCCCCGCGCCCTGGCCGAACAGGCCATAGCCGGAGTTCATGATCACCAGCCCGTTCGCCGCGACGATCGAGGCGTTGTCGATCGCCGCGCCATTGCCCTTGACGCCGTTGATCGTGTCGAAATCGCGCGCCGTGCTGAATTGCCAGACCAGCTTTCCGGTCTTGCGCTCCAGCATGTAGATGCGCCCGTCGAGCCCGCCTGTGATCACATGATCGCCGATCACGGTCGGCGCGCCGGAGAGGCCGTAGAGCCCGGCGCAGCGCGGCACGAACTTCTTTTCCTCGGCGGTGCAGGCGCCCGAGACATGGAATGTCCAGTCGATCGACCCGTCCTTGAGGTTCACCGCATAGAGGCCCGGCTTGATGCTGTCGGCCACATCCTGTCCGGGAATTGCGCGGCCGGCATTGGAGATCGGCGCATAGACGTGGGTGTCGTCGGCGGCGAGGCCCCAGTGGACGCCGCCCATGGCGCCGCCGGTGCCGATATCGCGGCGCCAGACGACCTTGCCGGTGTCGGGATCCATCGCCCAGACCGTGCCGGATTTCTGTCCGGCGAGGACCAGTTCCTTGCCGTTGGGCGCCTTGGCCAGAATGGTCGATGCGCCGAAATCAACATCGCGGAACACCGTCTCGGCCTGCTTCGGGCAGTTCAGCGGACCGCCGCGCGCGTTGCAGCCGACATTGAACACGTCGTTAGCCGTTGCCTGGTGCGACCATCTGATCGACCCGTCCTTCAAGTCGAACGCCATGATGGCGTTCGTGTTTGGGTGGGCCGGCGCCGAGTTGGCCTCGCCCGTGCCGACATAGATGAGGTTGCGTTTGAGATCGATCGAGGGCGAGTTCCACACCGGCGCGCCTGACGGACCCCAGATCATCTTGCCGTCGCCCCGGTCCCTTAGCGGTTTGGCCTGAGCCATCGTGTGGCCTTCCCAGACGCGCTTGCCTGTCATCGCATCGAGCGCGACGACGCCGCCGTGGATCTTGCAGCACTCGTAGCTGTCCTGCGCCGCCAGCATGATCTCGTACTGCGACGAGGGCGCGATCACCTTGTCGCCGACCAGCACAGGCGTGCCCGTCGAGATCGAGCCGGGGAAGAGCCCCATATGCTGCGACCACAGCTCCTTGCCGTTCATGGCGTCGATCATGTGCACGAAGCCGCCCATGTCGCCGACCATGACGACCTGCTTGCCATCGGCGCGTTTACCGAAGCCGGCGCTTGTGCGCAGCGTCTGCTTGCCCTCATAGATCCACTGGATGCAGGGCTTGGCATTGTCCGAGATGTCCATCGCGAACAGTCGGTTGTTGCTCTCGCCTACGGGCAGGAACAGCGTGTCGCCCACTACGGCCGCCTGGCTGCGCATGGTGATCGCGTTCGGGAACGCCACCGTCCAGGCCAGCTCCAGCGTGGTCAGGTCCTTTCCGGCAAGACCCACTTTCGCGGGATCCAGCGTGCGCGTGTTGCTTGTGTCGAAGCCGAACGTCGCCACGGTCGGCGCTGCGGCCAGTTTCGGCGTCGCGCGCGAAGTCGGGCACGTCATGGCGGCAACCCAGCTCTCGTCCTGCCCGCCGCCCTTGGCGAGATAGTTCGAAACGTCGGACACCTCCTTGGAACTCAGTCCCACCGCCTGCGGGATCATGATCCCCGTCATCAGCGCATTGGTTATGTGACCCGGCGTCAGCCGCGCCATCGTTGCGGAGGAGGGGGCCTTGGTCGCCTCTGAATTGTCGTGGCACGCCGCACAGCGCGCCTTGTAGACCGCCTCGCCGGGGTGGGGACTGGCCGCCGCGTTTACTCTTGTTGCTGCCGGAGGCCCTGCGGCCATGGCGGCGGACGGACCTGGCGCGGCGCCAGCGGCTTCGGGCTCGCTGGTCGAACATGCCGCCAGGGCGAGCGCGGCGCCAAGCGCCAGGCTGGACGCCGCGATCCGGGCGCTGATGATCCTGAACATGCTCGTTTCCTCCGGCGATCCCGCCCGGATCGTGTCCGGGGTGGTCGCAACGCCGCCATCATCGGCCAGACCTGACGTTCGCGTCAATTGTTGACCTTAGGGCAGCTCGCAGGTCGCCTGGTGCGCCGCCAGACAGATCCGGCCGCGAGCTGCAAGTCAGCCCTTCGGTTTGAACGCCAGCAGCACATTGCCGCTGGCTTGTCCGAACATCCCATAGCCCGAATTGACGAACAGCATCCCGTTGCCGGCGGTGATCGAGTTCGAATCGATCGAGCCGCCCTTGCCGGGGACGCCATTGAGCGTCTGGTATTCCCGCGCTGTCTGATAGCTCCAGAGCGGCTTGCCGGTCCGGGCGTCGATCACGTAGAGCGTCCCGTCCAGCCCCGCCGCCACGATGGCCCCGTCGATCGCCGTCGGCGCCG
>JAWXBJ010000170.1:0-7082 GCA_034439955.1 Alphaproteobacteria bacterium | reverse complement strand
GCGGCCATCGCGCAATACTCCG
The DNA here is from genome assembly GCA_034439955.1 of Alphaproteobacteria bacterium. Lineage (GTDB taxonomy): Bacteria > Pseudomonadota > Alphaproteobacteria > Caulobacterales > Hyphomonadaceae > UBA7672. Next base: position 7,060 of record JAWXBJ010000170.1, on the reverse strand, counting down.
CGATGTGATCCCTATCCAGAACCAGCACCAGAACGGGTCCCTGGACCGCCAATGCCTCGCTGGCCGCCATGGCGGCCGCCAGCCGGCTTACCCCAACCGAAAAGCCGGTCGCCGGAGCAGGTTCGCCGCGAAAACGCGCCACCAGCCCGTCATATCGGCCGCCGCCGCCGACCGACCCAAACCTGACGGAACGGCCGTCTTCGTCGCGAAACTCGCGAAGCAGGTCGGCCTCAAAAACCGGGCCGGTATAGTATTCGAGGCCCCTCACCACGGCGGGATCGAATACGACCGAGCACTCGGGCACGCCAAGGGCCGCCAGAATTTCGTTGATCGCCCCTAATTCTGTGACCCCTTCGGTCCCTGCCGCCGTCGATCCGGCCACATCCGACAGCGCATCTAGCGTCCGCGCGCGGGTCTCCGCCCGTGCCCCTGCGAAAGCCAGCAGCCTGTCGATCTGCGCGGCCGTCAGTCCCGCGCCGGGTGTAAAATCGCCGGACTCGTCCTTTCGGCCCTTGCCGAGCAGCAACGTCACGCCCTCGGGACCCAGGCGGTCGAGCTTGTCCAGCGCCCGCAGGACCGCGCCTCGCCTCGCAGGCTCGCCCACTCCGGCAGCTTCCATCACACCGTCCAGCAATTGCCTCGTGTTGACCCGCACCACGAACTCGCCCTCTTGCGCGCCGGCCGCACGCATCGCCTCGACTGCGATCGCAATCATCTCGGCGTCGGCCGCTGGACCCGCCACTCCGACAGAGTCGGCGTCGCACTGGATGAATTCCCGGTAGCGGAACGGCCCAGGCTTCTCGTTGCGCCATACGGGGCCGGCCGAGAAACGCCTGTACGGCTTGACCAGGCGCTCCCAGTTCTCCGCAACGTAACGGGCCAAAGGCGCCGTGTGGTCATAGCGCAGCGCAATCCATTGTTCGTCGTCGTCCGTGAGAGCGAAAACGCCGGCATTGGGCCGGTCGGTGTCGGGCAGGAATTTTCCTAGCGCGTCCACATATTCGAACGGTCCGGTATCGAGCTGATCGAAACCCCACCTGGCGTAAACAGCCGAGATGGCGTCCACGAGCTGACGCTCAGCGCGGAGCAGGGAAGCGCCCTTGTCCTGAAAGCCACGCGGTTTCCGAGCCTCGGGGCGGCGCGCATCTATGTCGTTGGCCATGCGAGCTATATCCAGGCGCGAGATCAGTGTGGTCGAAGGGCCGATCAACTGACCATTCCAGGCTCTGAAGCCGTGCCGCCGCGCACAATCCGATGCGAGGCAGCTTTAGCGCCGTGACGTAACCTATCCCCCTTGAGGCCGCAACAAGGGGGCTTGCCGGAACAAGGGGGCAGGTCAGGCGTCCCGCCCTTCCCTCTGTTGGCGATGCCTTAACGAGCTGCCGACATGCTCAGCGCCATGAAACGGATGATCGCGGCTGTTGTCTGTCTGCTCCTCACCCCGTCGGCAGCGGCCGGACCCGGGAAACAGGCCGAGACCCTGCAGGACGAAGCCGGGCGACTGATCGGAGAAGTCGCTCAGGCGCAAAAACTCGCCTCCGCACGGCCCGCGCTGGCGCCAGCGCCGCTCGGCGCCAGCCTGGTCGTGGACCTTCAGCGCTTCGGCCTTCTCGCCAGCCGCCTGTCGCTGGACATTGACGCCTCTGGCGGCCCCGCCGACTTACGGTGCATCTTTCGCGGTATGGCCGAGGAAACCGACTCCCAGCTCAAGTCTATCCGATCCGCCAAAACCGGAGCGGTGCAGGCCGCCGCTCTTGCCCGGCTGGCGCACATGCTGGAGGACGCGGCGGAAATCGCACCATTGGCTCAAAAGCAGATTGCCGCCCATCCTCCCGGACAGGCGGCGCCGCAAACCTGTCCGGTTGAGCGAAAAAGCTAGTATTTGACGCCGCAACCATAGGGGACAGTCAGCGCCGGATCGGGCGCCTTCCCGGCCTCGACCGCTTCAAGAGCCGCCGTCACATAGTTCGTGGCCTTCGAGATGTCCTTGACGTTCGACGACTGTATCGAGTCGATGGCGCCGTTATAGGCCAGCTGGCCCTTGTTTGTGACGACATACATGTGCGGTGTGGTCTTGGCGCCATAGGCGCGGCCCATGGAGCCGTCCGGATCCAGCAGCACATGTGTCGGCTTCGCGCCGCGGCTCGTCGTCAGCTGGTCGGCCTTGGCGCCGGTGGCATAACCCTGCGACCCGGGCTTCGAGGAAATCACGGTGATCCAGACGACGCCGTCGGCTTGGGCGGCGGCCTGCGTCTGCTGCATGTTCCCGCTCGAATAGTGTTTCTGCACGAAGGGGCAGCCGTCATTGGTCCATTCAAGTACGACGGTCTTGCCGGCGAAGTCGGCCAGCGAAACCGGCTTGCCCGCCGTATCGAGCTCGGTGAAGGCAGGCGCCGCCTCGCCGACCGTCGCGGCGTTGGCCGCCGAGGTCGAGGCGATGAGCGCCGCCGCAGTGAGCATGGCGGCCGCCGTCCCGCCAGCTATCAGGCTGATCCGGTCGCGTGTGAGAAAGCTCATAATGTCTCTCCTGTTTGAGTCGCAGCGACCGTCTCTTGGCCGGCCGCATCCTTGAACGCCTTCACCAGCAAGCCCGGCGACAGCATCTGGGGCAGAACGAGGGGATCGTCGCCCGAGGCCGGATACACTAGATAAAGCGGAACGCCGGCGCGGTCATGCTCCGCCAGGGCCGCCGCGATCACACTGTCGCGATTGGTCCAGTCGGCGATCAGGAAGGCGACATTGTACTCGGCGAACGCCTTGCGCACCGCGTTGCTGTCAATCGCCAGCTTCTTGTTGACCTGACAGGTCGCGCACCACCGGGCCGTGAAATCCACGAAGATCACCCGGTTCTCGGCCCGCAATTCCGCCACCCGTTGCGGCGACCAGGCCTCCGATCCGGCTTCGGCCGCAACCAGCCCGCCGGCCTGCGAGGCCGGAGCGACCAGCGATCCCGCAGCGACCGCCGGCCCCAGGAGAGCGGCCAATATGACCAGGCCGGCGGCGACACGCCCGCCCATCCCCTGCCCGAACTTGGTCGCCAGCCAGATCCCGAAACTGAGCGCGACGGCGCCGCCAACGACCAGGATGACGCCGTCCGCGCCGGTCTGCGCGCCCAGCACCCACAACAGCCAGATCGCCGTCAGGAACATCGGGAAAGCCAGGACCTGCCGGAATGTCGCCATCCATCTGCCGGGCTTCGGCAACAGTCGCGCCAATGCCGGTGTAAAGCTCAGCGCCACGAAAGGCGCAGCGAGTCCAAGTCCGATGACGAGAAATACCCCGATCACCACCAGCGGAGGCTGCGCCAGCGCCACGCCGACTGCCGGAGCCATGAACGGTCCGACACAGGGAGCACCGACGAAGGCGGCGAGCACGCCGGTAAAGAAGGCCCCCGACGTTCCGCCCTGGTCGGCCAGCTTGCCGCCGACGCCCATGAGCGATCCGCCGATCTCAAAGACGCCCAGCAGGTTTAGGCCAACGGCGAACATGAGGAGCGCAAATACTGCAACCATGGGCGGATACTGGAGCTGGAAGCCCAGCCCGGCCTGCTCGCCCGCCAGCCGCAGCCCCGCCAGGATCGCTCCGATCACGGCGAAGCACACCAGCACGCCCGCCATGTAGGCGAGACCATGCGCGCGTGATTCGGCGGGATTATGAGCTGTGTGGACCAGGCCAGCGGCCTTGATTGACAGAACCGGGAGGACACAGGGCATCAGGTTCAGTACGAGCCCGCCCAGGAAAGCCGCGCCCAGCAAGGATGCAAGCGCGGCCAGACCGAGCCCGCCGCCCGCGCCAAAACCCGTTCCCGTCGTTCCGGGCGGCAACCCGCCCGGCTGGGCGCCGACAAGCCAGGCTTTGCGTGTACCGTCCTCGTCCTCGACCACAATCGCGCCCGAGAGCGGGGCCTCCCCCTTCGGCGCGTACTCTGAGGCCGTCATGTCGATGGTGACGCCCGAAGCGCCGTACTCGATCTTCTGGTCGGCCGCGTTGACGATCTCCTGGCCATCCGGAAAGAACCGGGCGTCTTGCGCCGTCTTCATCGCGTTCGCGAGTTCGTCGTCCAGGGCTGCGAGGCGGAAGCCGTCCTTCGTCCGCATCACGGCGGCCGATCCCGTCAGGGGCTGCGGCGTCTGCGCAAGCGACGCGGCGATCAGGCCGCTCGCCTTGGCGTCGGTTCGCGGCGCGGCTTCCACCGGAACGCTGAACGACAGCTCCGCTTCTTCCGGAATGCAGGTTTCAAGACAGATCAGCCAGGTCGCATGGCCCTTCAGATCAAGCGTGTCGCCGGGCGAGTAGCTGGCCGGAACCGTGACCTGAAAGGGCAGCACCAGTTGGCGCTCATACCCGTAATTCATCAGCGTGGTCAGCGGAATGGCGTGCGGGGCCGGCCAGACGAATTCGCCGATCTCGACGCCGTCCGGCAGGGTCCACTCAATTTCCGGAGGAAGGCCGCTATCGCCTACATTCTTCCAGTAAACATGCCAGCCGCCGCCTTCGAGGTCGAGCTTCAGGGCGCCCAGGAACTGGTCCCCGCCAACGACGGCTCCGCGTTCAGCGATCAATTCCGCTTCGGCATGTCCGGTTTTGACCGGCTGGGCCCAGGCGGGCGCCGTCGCCAGACCCAGAGCCGACAGCAGGGCCAGCAATAGGGCGTACAGCCTGGTCAACACATTTCTCTCCCGGACGCGCCGGTCCGGGCGCCGACTTGAATACCCAGCTACAACCGTGAACAGGTCGCGTCCATCGGTCTCGCCGCATCGTGAGCGAACGTGTGGACGCGCCTGGCCGGGAAAACTCCCCGGCGTCGCTACACCGCTTCAGGACGCCAGGCGGCGCATTGTGCGCTGGATGACGCGCTGCCAGTTCATGAGCGACACCATGTGGGCGTAGACGGCGGCGAGGCCGCCGGTGTTGCGGATTTCCTGGAATCTGGCGTCCGGCAGGGCGTTCAGTCCCTCTTCCGAGATCGCGAAATAGTCGGCGATCTTCTGCACTTCGCCCTGATTGCCATTCTGGTCGCGCGGCGTGAACGAGACTGACTTCTGCTCGAACAGACCCGCGCCTTCTATCATTTCGATGAATTCGAGGGTCGCGCGGCGCTGCCGTTCGAATTCCTTGCAGAACTCGATGGCGTCCTGGGTGAATTTCGACGGCTGGTCGCCATCGAACAACCGCACGTCCGGCTGGTCGGAAATCATCGCCGCGTCCCGATCGACGCACAAAAGCAGCTTGTCGCTTTGCGGGTCGGTCGCGAAGACAAAGGGATAGCGTCGCGCGAAGGCGGGAATGTAGCTGTCCGGATCTGGATTGCCGGCTGCGTCCACATACTCGTTCTCACCCTGGCGGATACCCATGACGGAGACGGGTGTCTTCTCCTTGCCCACGAAAATGATCGGGAAACATGTCGCGACGACCCCGAATTCGCTTACGGTGATCGGCACGGCGTGCGCGGTCTTCAGGAACGAGAAGGGAGCGGCTATCTGCTTCACGCCGAGATTGCGGTGTTTCTCGAGAGAAAGCGGTTCGGGCCGCTTGTAGAACAGAACCTGTCCGGAGAGTTCCGGTCCCTGATTTACGCCAGGCGCTCCGCTTTCCATTAATTCGCTCCTGCTTAATGCCTGGACTGCTTGATGCCCGGCGGTCCTTATCGGAAAAACAAATCCGCCTCAACAATGCGATTAGTCGGCCAGCATGGAGTGCTCAATGCGTCTCAGACCGCCGGCAATCGCGGTCTTCCTCGCGATTGCCGCGACGGCGTGCGCGCGCGGGCCCGTCAATACCGACGCCCAGCTTTACGCGATGGTCGATACGATCGGTTTGGCCGAGCTGCGACGGTCGCCGGAACGGGCGGCAGTCCTTGGCGTCGCGGTCCAGACTTTTGGCGAGGACTACAGGTCTCGTCTCGACGACCGTTCAATGGCGGCGGTCGAGCGAATGCGCGCGACCCGTCTCGACTTCCTCCGTCAGCTTGAGGCGGTCGATCGCGCGACCCTTTCGCGGGACGCATCCCGGACGCTGGAAATTGCGCAACGTGTCGTGAGTTCGACGGTGAAGATGGACGCATACAGTTTCGGGTATGCCGACCTTGGCCGGGCCAGCCCTTACCTCATCAGCCAGATGGACGGGGCCTATGCAGGCGTAATCGACTTCATGACCGTTGATCAGACCATAGGTTCCCGGGCCGATGCCGACGCGTGGCTGGCCCGGCTGGAGCACGTCGATGATGCGGTGACTGACGAATACCGGCGCTTCGAGATCGATAGGGAGCGAGGCGTCCTGCCGCCGGCCGGCATCCTCCAGCAAGCCCTGGAAAAAGCGCGCGCCCTTCAATCGGCCGATCCGCTCGCCCATCCCCTGACCCAGTTCTTCGCCGAATCCCTTTCGCAGCTCAACGACCTTCCCGAAGGGGAAATCGCCAGCCTGATCGGCAAGGCGGCCGGGATCGTCGAGGACGACATCGGTCCCGTTTACGACAGGCTTGTCACGCTTCTCGAGACATCCGCCGCCAGCGCCGCCCCGGAGCCGGGAGTGTGGCGCATCCCCAATGGCGAGGCCTACTATGAAGACGCCCTGCGGCTCTACACGACGAGCGACCTCACGCCCCGGCAGATCCGCGATGTCGGCGTTGCGCTGGTCGAGGAGCTGACCGGAGAAATCAATACCGCACTGATCGCCCTTGGCCGGACCGAGGGGACAGTCGGGCAGCGTCTCGAGGCGATGCGCCTCGAACCGCTCTTCCTCTATCCGGACACGCTGGAGGGTCGGGCGGCCTTGCTGGCGGCGGTCTCCGAGCGGGCCAGCTGGGGCGAACAAAAAGCGCCGGCCATGCTCAGTGTCGCGGCCGCCGCTCAGGTCGAGATCAAGTTGGCGCCCGCGAGTCTCGAGACCGCGGGGCCGGATATCCATTACCGGCCCGCAGCTCTCGACGGCTCCCGCCAGGCCGCCTTGATCCTCAACCTTCGCTCGACCCTGGACTGGCCGAACTGGACCTTGCCAACCCTTGCCTATCGCGAGGCGGCGCCCGGACGTCATCTCCAGCTCGGGATCGCGCGCGCGCGCG
>JAWXBJ010000169.1:0-50991 GCA_034439955.1 Alphaproteobacteria bacterium | reverse complement strand
CCGGCAGGTGGATGGCCCCAAAAGGAGGTTAGATACGGGGCTCACCGATCGAATGCGATTGGTCGATCAATATCCGTCGTCCGAGGCAAACCAGAAATCTCGGAGGCATTGACGGGTTCCCAAAACCAACACGCCAACTCGAAGGCTTGGCGCCGTGTCTAACAGGCCCTCGAGGCAAGGAAAAGAAAAACCTACCGTTCGGTCGTACGATTTTACTTCAAATGACAAGTTGGAGCATGAACACTTTGGAATTGGCCGTTCTTGCGCCGTTGCGATGACGTACATGTTCTCGGCGCATCGCCCGCCACGCGGTTATGACTGTTGCTAGCTGCTCTCACGCAACACGGGAGGATCTCTCATCGCTCGAGCGACGACTTCGGGTTTCAGGACCGAGTGCAACGCCATCCCGACAACCTGTTCGCTGATTTGGGCAACCGCCAGACGACCGCCTGGCCGCCGCCACTTTGCGATCCCCAAAACCATCGCCGACAGGGACAGTGCCGCGACGGTGGTGTCCAGATTGTCCAGCAACCGACCCTGCTTGCGCAATTCGTCCAGAGTATCGCGAAGAAAGACTATGTACTGATATTTGCGCCGCGCCACGATGCGCTGGCGCGCCGGCGACAGTCCTTGGACCTGGTCAACAATGGTCGTGACGGGGTTGCCTGCGTTGCCGGCCGGATCGCCCACACGCGTGACGTTCAGGACGTGAAGCGCAAGAGCCATCTGCAGCCTCGAGCAGGGGTCGGCGATCTCCAAGGCAGGGTTCAGAACCTGATCGTCAAAATCGTCCATGCCGAACTGGATCACCGTGAACAGAAGGTCTTCCTTGCTGGAAATGGAATGATAGAGACCCGCCTTGGTGAGTTTTACCGCCTCGGCCAGGTCGGACATGGACGTGCTGCCGAAGCCCTTTTCCATAAAAAGCCGGGCGGCCTCGACATAGATCTGTTTCTGTCGGCGGCTCGGCGTTCCTCGTTCGGCGACTTTCTTCGATCCCGTTCCCATCCTGCCGACGGAGGACACGGTCGACTGTTTCGATCTTGGCGGCGACTTCATGCGAGACTATTCCTGATGGGCATGTGCCGTGCGCCGACAAGCGTGGCGGCGTTCCGACAAGGTCGGGTCTCCAATAGCGTGCGGAAAGTCAATGTCGGCCGCCCTGTCGATTCGGGAAGAATTGCGGCCAAACGAGATCATGAAGTGGAAAGCGCTGGCGTTCTGTTTTCGCGAAGAGCGAATGCGATCAGGTGCGTTGTGTCAGCGGCGCCTCCGACGGGTAGCACGAGATACTGCCGGCCCTGCCACGAGTATGTGATCGGCGCCCCGCCGTCATTGAAGGATGGTCCGATCGGGTGCTCCCACACGATTTCGCCCGTCGCCTTGTCAAACGCCCTTACGGTCGCATGGCGGTTGAACCCAAGCTCCTCGAGACGCGCCTGATTGACGCCAGGCGCAGTTCGCACCGTGGATAGGTCGGGAGGCGGGCCGTTCACCGTGTCGGCGCTCGTGGCCGCGAACACCAGCGTCGCCGTGACCATGGCGTTTGACTTGGAAGGCGTGCCGAGATCAGCCGGCGATAGCGCGGCGAGCGCCGGATGGGATTTCGGTCCCCGGCCATTGGCGATCTGCCACGTGATCGTGCCAGTGTTCAGATTCAATGCGGTCAATGTACCCCAGGGCGGATTTACGAGCGGCAGCCCCTCGATGCGCGAAGCGTGCTGACGGAATCTGTAACCGAAGAAATTGTCCTCCGGGACAAGCGATCTGATCGTCACATCGTTCACTGCCGTGACATAGAGCACGCCCGTCTCGGGATCGAATGCGCCGCCGGGCCAGTTGGCCCCTCCGCTGATGCCGGGGGCGAGTACAGCGCCGCGCAGGGAGAGCGGTGTATAGATCGGGCCCCGTTCGAACGTGGCCATGAGCGCCAGCGCCCTCGCCTTCAGCTCTGGCGTAAGATCCAGCACGCGTTCATCCGCCATGCCTTGACCGGCAAAAGGCGGAGGGCGGCTCGGAAAGGGCTGTGTCGGCGACGTGCGTTCACCCGGCACGGTCGATTGCGAAACCGGGCGTTCTTCGACCGGCCAGATTGGTTCGCCCGTCACCCGGTTGAAGACAAACGCGAACCCGTTCTTTCCCAATTGAGTAACGACCGGAACCACGCGACCGTTGACGGTGATATCGCCCAGGATAGGTGCGCACGGCAGATCATAGTCGAACACGTCATGATGAATCGTCTGGAAATGCCAGGCTCGCTTTCCGGTTGTCGCATCGAGGCAGACGATCGAACCGGAAAAGAGATTGTCGCCCTGGCGGAAACCGCCAAAGTAGTTGAACGTCGGGCATGTGAGCGGAACATATACCAGTCCTCGCTCAGGATCGGCGCTCATCAGCGACCATGCGTTCGAGCCGCCTACCCAGCGCCAACTTTCATTCTCCCAGGTTTCGACGCCAAGCTCGCCCTCGTCGGGCACCGTATGAAATGTCCAACGCAGCTCTCCGGTTCGGACATCGAAGCCGCGAATGTCTCCTGGAGGCACGATGGGTCGCGCGTGCTTGTCGGCTTTTGGCAGATAGCCAGCCTCCGTGTCGGTGACCACGAAACCAATGATCGCAACATCCCCGACGATGACAGGCACCTGATTGCTGTAGTTCACGAACCAGGGATTCTCGGGCATGCGCCGAACGCTCTCGTCCAGGTTGATTGCTCCGCCCGCTCCAAAGCCCGCGACCGGTTCGCCGCTTTCGGCGTCAAGGGCGATCAAGCGGCGGTCAGCCGTGGTCGAAAGTATGCGTCCTCGCCCCGCTGGGTCGCGCCAGAACGCGACGCCACGCGTTGTGAATCCGTAGCTCAGCGGACGCGGTCCGGTGTAACCGCCCGGATCATGCGTCCAGATGGCGAGGCCCGTCCGGGGATCGAAGGCCTGAACAACGCCTAGCTGGGTGCGAATAAAAAGCCGCCCGTCAATCATCAGGGGCGTGCCCTTGAAGTTGTCGGTCCTGAATCCGTCGATGCGGGCGCGCAGATCGGCCATCATCGCGTTGTCAGGTGAATCCCAGATCCAGGCGATCTCAAGTTGATTGACCGTCTGAGCCGAAATCTGATCCAGCGGTGAGTATTTCCGGGAAAAGGAATCGCCGCCATAGACCGGCCACTCGCCCCGTGACGTACCCTCGGCGCGGCCAACTCCACGTCGAATTTCGTCTTCCAGACCGGGGCCGCCGGCGCATGCCGCCGCAATAACCGCTGCCGAGACGCCGGTGAGTGCTGTTCGCCGTGTGATCGCAACGGGTCGATCAGGATCACGCGGCGCTACACGCGAACGACGAAGCAGATCCTCGCCATGATCGGCTTGAGACCCTCCCTCGCGAACGACACACTGCGACCTTTTTCCACAACGCGCCCTGTCCTGTGCGGGTGGCGCACCCAAGCGATTGTCGGATCGTCTCCTCATTTTCACTTCCTTCGTAGCGGGCCTGATCTCCAGCCAGAGACTCCAGGCGCCCGCCGGTTCGGATAGGCGCGACGCCATAGATAGGCCGACATGACCGACTGCGTCACCCGGATGTACGCACCAGAAAACTCGTCACGGGTTTGTTGGGAACCGGACGAAACCCATCGCCTCGATCAACGACGAATGCGGCGCTATCGGGCAAAACCGGTCCCAGTATTCTCGCCGGTAGCCGCCGGATCGAGCCGCAGCCAACGGCTGCGGTTATGACTTTCGCGCTGGCGAATTCAGACCACGGATCGGAAAGGCCAACGAGATCCGGGCCGGGCTCGTTTGGAAAGCTTAGCGAGACGGCTGACGGCTGCACGGTTCGCGCGGCGGTCATGTCGAGCGACCAGGGATTGAGCACCCATTTATGGCGAGGCTGACGGCTCTTGGGCTGAATCTGCGCGCCGACAACGGTCATTGCTGTCTTGGACGCACTCACATCACGCGTCCGGTCCAGCTTTGCATCGACGCGAACAAAGTCACGATGCACCCTTCGGCCTCGGATCGCGACCGCATCCGGCGTGATCTCGAGCGACGGTTCGCCAAGCTTTGAGGGATAGCCCCAGATTTCACGACCGTTAAGAACATCGCCGCCCCAGCCGACAATGTGAGCGAGCGCAAGCCATGCCGGCGCACCTTCCGCCTGGCAGGCCGACAACAGCCAGAATTCCGTGAACGGCGTCGTCGAAACGTCGGACGTTTCGACAGCAAGAGCCAAGAGCCGCAGGTGCGGCGTCGGGCCGGGCTGGAACGCGGCCGGAACCGAGCGGGCGTGAAGGGCCGGATCGAGCGCCAGCGTGAGATCGACGATGCTCGCCGGGCCGACTTCAATGGCCTCGCGCGCCTTGTAGGCCTCGATCACCTCGCGCGGCAAAGCGATTGCGCCTGCCTTGGCGGGCCATCCAGCCGGCTTGTAGGGCTTGCCGCGAAACACTGGCGGATCAAAACCCTTGTGGATCCAGGCCAGCGGCTCAAGTGGCGCCTTCTCGACCGGACCCAAATTGACGCGCTCGTTGTTTTCAGTCCGCTGACGCTTTCCAAGAATTTTATTGGGGCCGCGAGGCACCGCCATGGATGGATGCAGGGCCGGCCCGAGAGAGCCGGAGCCGCCGAGAATTTCCAGCACTGGCAGGCCCGCGTAGGGGTCGAGCGGGCTGGGATCGCCGAGATCGAGTTTGATAGTGGCCAGATCGATTGCCCTCGGCAGTCTGTCCCACGTGTCTTCCGGCGGCATTCCAGTCGGATACCCCTCGTCCGAGCCGAAATGCTGCCAGAGTTCGACAGGGCCGTCGTCGAACACGCCTTTGCGCCAGTCGACATTCAGGCGATAATCGTATCGCATCTCGCCCCAACCGGTCTCGCGGAACCAGAAATAGGGATGAGCGGGCTCCTTGCTGAGCGGCGCCTCGATCTTCATCATGGTCTTGCCCTGCCGAGTCACCGCAGCGTGGAGGGCGCCGTCGCGATAGTCGAGAAAGATCAGCCCGTCCTTCTTGCGCAGCATCACGCTCTCGCGGCCGGCATACCGGCCATAATCCTGGTCCAGAATCCAGGGCAGGCAGGTCATCGCCCTGTGGCCCTTGTAAAGACAGCTCACATACATGTCGCATTCGCCGTAGACCGGTCCGGGCGTGAAAACGTTCGAGCCGCCGAGGGCATTCATGATGATGAAAAAATTGATCTGGACTTCGGCCGTGGGATCGACCTCGAGCGGCGCGACGAGAAAAGGTTGGATCCGCTCAGGATCCGTGCGGTAGCGGACAGCCAGGCCCAATCGCTTGAGGCCGCGTTCGTCAGAGCGAATGCCCAGCTTCTCCCAGCGGTCATGGGCCTCCTTGTGGTCGAGTTCGGATCCCCAGCTCTTGTACTCCTGTCCGAACGCCAACGGAATGGCGGCGCCGACAAACGCCGCGCCTGCCCCAGCCTCGAGAAGCCTGCGCCGCGTTAGCCAGTCTGTCTGTGACGCGCCCATGGTCTCCTCCACGTTTTGTGTTTCGCTGAGGCAATTGGCATGAATGCCGACGGCCCGTCTGTTGGTCCGCCCGTTCAATCGTCCACCGAGCCAGTTTCGCCACGCCGCTCACCTTGTGATAAATTAATACGAATGTATAGTAACCTCGACAGACCACACGAAGGCGATGGATTCGGAAGCTTCGCACCAAAAAATGGAGGCACCTTTGCCAAGGCTTCGGGACGCGATCCTCATCCTAGGCACGCTGGCGATTGTCGCGTGCGCTCCCAGTGTGAACCAGGTGGAGATGCGCGCCGACACTGCCGCGTCCGCCGCCGAGTATCTGCCTCAGGACCTTCGCACACGTGTCGAGAACCTCAAGTCAGATGTCGCGGCCAAACCGACTGACGCTTCCTCCGTTCTCGCCCGGCTCGACATTCTCTGGCCGTGGGCGAACGCCTACGCTTTGCAGGGCTGGCCGATTGATCCCGATCTTCCCTACTACGTGTCCGTCGCTCGCGCTCCGGACAGCGCCCTCACGATCGACTCCCCTCGATCGCTGAAGCTGCACCAGACGATCGACAGCTGGGTAAGGGAGCTGGCTTTGCGCGAAGCCAATCCGGACGCCATCGGCTCACTGACCACGTCGGAAATCGGACCATTCACGGTCGGAACATATGCGACGCTTCGACAGGTCTACAAGGTAGGCGAGAGACCCCTGTCGCCCGGTGACGGCTTCGTGGTCGCGACGCGCTCCAATGGCGGCCCTACGGAGCCGCAGACGACTGACCCGACGGGCGACACCTACATGACCATCCGCTCCTCGCGTCCCGGGGTGGAATTCGAGGCGACCAGCCGGGCGATCAAAGGGATGTTCACCGGTGTGCTCGGCGGGTTTCAATTGCCGCGGCCCTTCTTCCGGCTCTCCAAAGGGACCCTGGAGCCCGGCGACGAAGTTACCATCACGATCGGCGACACCGGCCAGGGATCAAAGGGGGCGCGCCTTGGCGTGCTCCAATCGACAGCCCTGCGCTACCGGGTCTGGCTGCATCTCGCGAATGAGAATGTGCTTTTCAACCTGCCTGAAATTCCGTTCCTCCTGGACGGCGACCTTACGGCTGGCGTACGCGCTTTCGCTCCCTCGATCGTCAAGGCGGGAGAACCGTTCGAGCTTGCGGTTCGCAGCGAAGACAGGTTCCGAAACCGCGCGACGCGAAACTTTCCAGCTTACCGTGTACGGCTCGACGGAGCGCCGTTCAAACAGATCGCAGCCGGCGTTGGCGCCATCACCGTGTTCGGTGACCTGCGTATCTCCCAACCCGGCGTCCACCTGTTCACCGTGGAATCCGCCGATGGCCTGATCCGGGGAGAATCCAACCCCGTTCTAGTCGAACTCGATCCGCAACGGCGCATCTTTTGGGGAGAAACGCACGGTCATTCGGGTTTCGCCGAGGGGGTCGGCACAGTCGATGGCTTTTTCGATTTCGCGCGCAATGACTCTCGGCTCGACTTCGTGACGCTCTCCGAGCACGACCTCTGGATGGACGATTTCGAGTGGGAATCTCTTCGGCGGGCGGTAACGAAATTCTCCGAGCCTGGAAAGTTCGAAACGTATCTAGGCTATGAATGGACGGTCGACGCCAACAGGGGCGGGCACCATAATGTGTTGTTTCGCACGCCGGCCGCCCGCGACCGCATTGGGCGCCAATGGGCGCCGACCCTGCCAGAGCTGCACCGACAGCTTGCGGCGCGCTACGACGTGGCCGACGTGATCGTGCTTCCCCACGCCCATCAGCCCGGCGACTGGAAGATCTCGGATTCTTCGCTGGAGCCCTTCGTGGAAATGGTTTCGAACCACGGAACTTTCGAGTGGTTTGGCCGCGCCTATCTCAGCCAAGGCCACGAAGTCGGCTTTCTAGGAGGGTCTGACGATCACAGCGGCCATCCCGGCCTGCGCTCCCTTCGCGACACGCCCTCCTCCGACAATTTCGGCGGGCTCGCGGCGATCATCGCACCCGCCAAATCCTCCAACGCCATCTTCGACTCGATCCGCGATCGGGCTGGGTACGCAACCAACGGGTTTCGCATCATCCTAGACGCAACAATGTCTTCAAGCCGCATGGGAAAACGCACCGGCCCGATCGAGGAACGCAAGATCGAAGGTCGCGTCATTGGAACCACTGCCATCGAAGAGATCGTGATCGTCAAGAACGGCTCGGAAGTCCATCGGCAGGGCTTCATCGACACGGCGCTTGGCGACACGGATACGCTGGAGCTGAAGTTCTTCTCCGAGTCGCAGCAACCGACGTGGGGGGCCGAGGCCCGAACATGGCGACGCTGGGAGGGCGTTATCGACATCAAGGGCGCCCGTCTGATATCGGTGGCGGCCCCGAAGAACGAGAATGTTCACACGGAATATGTTCGCGTCTCGAAGGACGACCCGAACAAGGTCGAGTTCTTCCTGCGTACCCGGGGCTCAACGAAGGGAGTTGTACTCCAACTCGACGGACTGAATGAGAAAACACAGGTCGTTCTGACGACGCGCGGCGCCCAGCCCGTGGCTCACACATTCATTGGCGCCGACATGAGATCCGGCCCGGAGGTCGTGGTCGCCAAAACGGGCCAGTACGCAGACACCGTGACACTGCGGCCCATCACGACGCCGACCGAGCGCGTCAGAAGTTTCACCTGGACTGATCCCGAACCGTTCCGGGCTGGAGACAATTACTTCGTTCGCGTGCAGCAGATCGACGGCGGACTCGCGTGGTCGAGCCCGTTCTGGACGGGAGGAACATCTCCAATCGACTAAGAGAATCCGCCCGCCGGCTTCTAGCAGAAGAGTTATGGAGCGACGTTCGATCGCGCCGCGACCGATGACAAACGCGCTTTCGCACCGCCAAAATGCATGCCGGGGAAGCCGAAGAGAATGGACGGCGCGCGCCGCCGGTAGCGATTTACCCCTTGGGAGCGGGAAAAAACGATCTGGCGCGTTTTCGTTCGTGAGGCGCGACTGAGAATTCGCCGGTTGTCGTCATTCGTCCAGAACTGGACATGCCTGATTCTATGGCAAGATTTCCTTCGATTGCAGTCTCGCCTTCAGTCACCGGCGATTTCTGCCGCACCGCAGCGTGACTGGAACCGCATTTTCCGCCTTCTATGCACCGCCATCGAAGCGGGGACATGCATGAATCGTCTAACTGCCCTTGTTGCCGCTCCCTTCCTTGCGCTCGCGGCATGCACCTCAACCGAGCCTGCCGGCGAAGCGACGCCAGCCGCGATGCCGTCGGCGGGGCCCGTCGAGGTCGCAGGGCAGCAGGTCTACAACACGTTCTGCGCTGCGTGCCACAATGGCGGCGACGAGACAGCGCCGGTGCTGGACGATCTGCACAGCCTCGGGCGTGACCGCGTCTTGACGGCGCTTTCCCCGGACGGGCTAATGTCGCTGCAGGCGGGCATGCTGAACGAGGATCAGCGCACGCACGTCGTCGCCTTCCTGACTGCGTCGCCTGAATCGCGCGTCCAACTTGCCGCCGCAGACCGGAGCACGGACCCCACAGGGCGAAACCGCGAAGCATACATTCCCGGAATTCCCTATCCGGCCCGCCGCATCCGTTCGGAGCGCGACGGCGCCGACGGTCCGCGGCCAGCCGCCTGGGCTGCGCCGAAAGTTGGTGACGGTCCGTTCGAGTTTGAAACCTGGGAGCAGCGGGACCTGCGCGTGTCCGTGATCGCACGCGGGCTGACGTCGCCGCGCGCCATCGAGTTCCTTCCAACCGGCGAGGTTCTGGTCGCGGAGCGCGCGGGCAGTCTCCGCATCGTGCGTGACGGCAAGCTCGATCCCAGCCCTGTGGCGGGCACACCGAAGGTGGCGGTGCTGGGAACTGCGACCGGGTTCATGGACATCAAGCTGCACCCAGATTTCACGACCAATGGCCTGATCTACCTTGCCTATCACAAGCCGGCGCGCGGCGAATATGGCTCCAACGCCATCTTCCGTGGACGCTGGAATGGCCATGAGATTGTTGACGGCAAGGACATCTTCCTCTCCGACGACGTCGATGCCCTCTACACCAAGATGATGTTTGGGCCGGACGGCAAGCTGTACTTCACGATCGGTTGCCCGGGCGTCGGAACCGATGACTCGATCGGGCGGGCCCAGAAGCCGGACGACTATGCCGGAAAGACCCTGCGCCTGAACGAGGACGGCAGCGTTCCGACCGACAATCCGTTCGCCGGCAAGAAAGGCTACAATCCGGAGATTTTCACGCTGGGCCATCGCGTCAATCTTGGCCTCGCGCTCAATCCGTGGACCGGCGAATTCTGGGTGTCGGAGCATGGCCCACAGGGGGGCGACGAGGTCAACATCCTGCGCGCCAGCCAGAATTACGGCTGGCCGGTCGTGAGCGACGGGCGCTACTACTCCGGCACGAAGGTCTCTCCCGTGCCGCACAAGCAAGGCCTCACCCGGCCTCACATCTCCTACGTGCCCTCCATCGCGCCGGGGGGCATGGTCTTTTACACCGGAGACAAGTTCCCGGGGTGGAAGCGCAATCTGTTCATCGGGTCCATGCGGATGAGCAACTCACCGCGCACGGGACATATCGAGCGCATCGTGTTCAACGAGAACTGGGAGATGGTGCGCAGCGAAATGCTTCTGCTCGACCTCCATCAGCGCATTCGCGACGTCGAGCAAAGCCCGGACGGCTATCTCTGGGTCATCACCGACGAGGGCGCCGACAGCGTTCTGATGCGGCTGGCCCCGGGTGAGGAGTAGTGGCGCAGGAAGCCCTGCCGCGTTGTCTGATCAACGTTCCGGCCCGCAAGTAACAGACCCATTCCATCGCCTCCAGATTTCAGGCAACCTCATCAATGGGGCGGCCCACCGTTCATGGAAACGGGTGCTGCTCCGAGAGGGAACTGCTTCATCGGGCAAAGGGCGCACATGACATTCGGGAATCGGAGTACGGCGCAACAGCCGCGAGCATCTGGCGGCGATGGATTCACCCGGCGCGCCCTGGTGGGCGGCGCGGCCGCAGCGGCGGCATGGGCGTCGCTGCCGAACGGCGTCCACGCCCAGAAACGCACGCGGTTTGGTCCCACCGATCGTGTCAATGTCGCCGTCATTGGCGGGGGCGGGATGGGCGCCGGCAACATGTCGGCTCTGACGGGTCAGAACATCGTCGCGGTCGCGGATGTGGATTATGAGCGCGTCCGGAAGTCCTTGCTCGACAAGAACGGCGCGCTGCGGCCTGAACGTGAGGCCCTGAAGACGGCGTACGACATGGCCGAGCGGTTCTCGGACTACCGGCGCATGCTGGATACGCGCAAGGACATCGAAGCTGTCGTCATCGCGACGCCGGACCACCACCATGCAACGGCTGCGCGCATGGCGATGGAGCGCGGCATCCACGTCTACCTGCAGAAGCCGCTTACCTACACTGTGCGAGAGGCGCGAATGCTCCTCAATCTGTCGCAGAAGAACCCGAACATCGTCACGCAGATGGGCAATCAGGGTCATTCGAGCGACGATGGCCGCCGCGTTGTCGAACTGATCCGCGGCGGAGCGATCGGCAAGGTGAGCGAAGTCCAGGTCTGGACCAACCGGCCGGTCTGGCCGCAAGGTATCGCCAGACCCTTCGCCCAGCCGGCGCCATCTAGCCTCGACTGGGATTTGTGGCGCGGACCGGCCGACATTGATTGGGGTTACCACCCCGACTACGCGCACTTCAACTGGCGAGGCTGGACGCCGTTCGGCACCGGAGCGCTCGGCGACATGGGCGCGCACCTCATGGATTTCCCTGTCTGGGCGCTGGAGCCGGGGCTGCCGACGCGCATCGAGACACGCCACACTCTGTGGGGTGGCGACATCGATCCGTGGGACGCCAAAAGGCCAGAGGAACTGACGAGCTATCCGCTGGGCAGCGTGACGCATTTCGAGTTCGCCAAGGCGAAGGGCGGCCCGCTGAAACTTACCTGGTATGATGGGGGTCTGATGCCGCCGACGCCCGTGGGGCTGCCGCCGGATCGTATCATGGAGCCAGTTGGCGGGGTCCTCTTCATCGGCGACGAGGGGATGCTGATCCATGACACCTATGGAGCCAAGCCGATGCTGATCGGTGAGGAAGCCAGGGCGCGCGGACACGGCATTCCACAGACGCTAGCGCGAATCGCGGGCGGCTCTTCCGGCCATGAGATGAACTGGATCCGCGCCATCCGCGGCGAAGAGGCTGTCTCTTCGCCGTTCGAGGCGGCCGCTCCGCTGACCGAGACGATGCTGCTGGGCATCGTTGCGCTTCGAGCCGAACACCCGATTGAATACGATGGCGCAACCGGAAGGATCACCAACGCGGAAGACGCAAACATCCTGCTCGACCGGGCGTACCGGAAAGGCTGGGAATTGTAGGGATACCATGTCGGAGCCGACACCTTCCGCCTGATCGCAGGCCGATCCAGGCGATGAGTGAATTCAAGTGAGGCCGGACATGACGTCGTCAAAAGACAGCGCGCTAAAAGAGCGCGCCGCTCGCGTCATCCCTGGCGGCATGTACGGTCATCAATCGGTGACAAGGCTTCCCGATGGTTTTCCGCAGTTTTTCTCCCGGGCCGAAGGCGCATACCTCTGGGACGCCGACGGCAACCGGCTCCTCGACTTCATGTGCGCCTACGGTCCGCAGCTGTTCGGCTATGGCAATCCGGCAATCGACAGCGCCTATGTTGACCAACTCGCCATTGGCGACGTGATGACAGGCCCATCGCACCTGATGGTCGATCTGGCTGAGGCGTTGGTATCCATGATCTCTCACGCCGACTGGGCGATGTTCTGCAAGAATGGAACGGACGCAAACACGATCGCGCTGATGATCGCACGGGCTCATACCAGGCGCACAGGCGTCGTGCGGACCCGGGGCGCCTATCATGGCGCGGCGCCTTGGAGCAATCCACGCGCTGGCGGCGTCACGCGGGCCGACCAGGCCGATCAGCATCTTTGCGACTACAACGATGTCGGCAGCCTCGAAGCGGCGGTGGCGGCCGCCGGCGACAATCTAGCGGTGATCTTCGCTACGCCGTTCAAGCACGACGTCTTTGTGGATCAGGCCGCGCCGACGAAGGCCTTTGCAACCCGCGCACGCGAACTGGCCGATGAGACCGGCGCCCTGCTGGTCGTTGACGATGTTCGCGCCGGCTTCCGGATCGCGCGTGACTGCAGCTGGTCGATCGTTGGAGTCGAACCGGATTTGTCCTGCTGGGGAAAGTGCATCGCCAATGGACACCCGCTCTCGGCGCTGGTCGGCTCCGACGAGGCTCGCGGCGGCGCTGAAGCGATCTTCACGACCGGCTCCTACTGGTTTGCCGGCGCCGCGATGGCCGCGAGCCTCGCCACGCTCGCGATGATCCGCAGCACCAATTATCTGGAGCGCATCGAGGGCCTCGGGAATCGATTGAGGATCGGACTCCAGGAACGTTCAGCCGCCCACGGCTTCAGGCTGCGCCAGTCAGGTCCACCGCAGATGCCGCTTGTCCTGTTCGAAGACGATGCGGACATGCGACTTGGATATTTCTGGAGTTCGCAGATGGTCTCGCGCGGCGTCTACGTCCACCCTTGGCACAACATGTTTCTGTCGGCTGCGATGAATGAAGCGGACATTGACGCGGCCTTGGATGCAGCAGATGCGAGCTTCATCGCGCTGTCGCTGGCGGCGCCACGATTGGGGCTGTTGGAAAAGGTGGCCAAGGGTCTGGTTTGAACCGTCCCGATAACGGAGGCTATGAGCGACATGCGATACGCGGCAATCGGCGATTCGAGCGGTAAGTGTCAAATACCCATACTGATGCATCAGCACGGCGTTGATGATTATTACGGGGACTTCTGGGGCTTTTAGATGCAGTCGCTACGGACAACGCGACACTGATTCTTGGCATACTTTCATGGTTCAACGGTTACTCTACATAAAGAGCATTTTTCGGCTTACTGGCTGATTTTTTTTCACTGTAATTAAACTGTCAGCCGCTAAATCGGATTTATGATGGGCCGTATATTTGGATACCGTAATTATCGTAACAAAATAACTTGCCCGCGCGCTAACACAGTCAAATTAAATGGTGCCGAGGCCCTCTGCGGCGCCAGGGATCAGCCCGCCGATCCGGTAAGATAGTTGTTAATTTGGCGTTGCCGACGATCCCGGCGTAAGTCGCTAATAAATTGCTGGCGCGAAACTTGCGTCTACGGCTAGCCTAACAAGGGTCATTGGCTTTGAAATGAACAGGCTGGAACAAGTTTTGGCCGACACGTCCACCGGGAAGCACAGCGACCTTGCGATCGTCGTCCCCGCCTTCAACGAGGTCGGGGCCATTGCGGACACGATCAGGCAACTGCGCGAAATGATCGCGAATCATGGTCTCGACGCCAGTATCGTCGTAGTGGACGACGGCTCGACCGACGGGACGGGTGACGCTGCTTCAAAA
The DNA here is from genome assembly GCA_034439955.1 of Alphaproteobacteria bacterium. Taxonomy (GTDB): domain Bacteria; phylum Pseudomonadota; class Alphaproteobacteria; order Caulobacterales; family Hyphomonadaceae; genus UBA7672. The sequence continues at coordinate 37,074 of JAWXBJ010000169.1, read as the reverse complement.
AGCGGCTCGCACACCATACGCTGTCCGTCCAACCTCGGCTACGGCCATGCACTGAAAATCGGCATCGCCGCGTCGGCTTCGGACTATGTCGTGATTATCGACGCCGATGGAACCTATCCGGTCTCGGCTATCCCTACGATGCTCGAGCAAGCCCGAGGGCATGACATGATTGTCGGCAATCGCGGCGAGGCCATGACGGGCGTTCCCCTCATCCGCAAGCCGGCGAAGTGGATATTGAACAATCTGGCCAATACACTGGCCAAACGGGAAATTCCCGACCTCAACTCAGGCCTGCGGGTTATGCGACGGTCGTCCCTGCAGCGTTTCATACAACTTCTTCCTGACGGGTTTTCCTTCACGACAACAATCACGCTCTGCATGATCTGCTCAGGGCTGTCCGTGGTCTATCATCCGATCGTCTATGGCAAACGGGTCGGCCACTCGAAGATCCGGCCGACAGATTTCTTCCGCTTTATGCTGCTGGTCGTGCGTATCATCATGTTATTCCACCCGCTGCGTGTGTTTATGCCGATCGGGCTTGGGTTATTCGTCGTCGGGATCGGCAAGACTATTTACGACATCTATATTGGCAACTTGTCGGAAAGCGCCATTTTCGCGCTGCTTGCTGCGGTCATGATCTGGTCGCTCGGGTTGATTGCGGACATGATCTCCCGTCTTCACCTGCGAGCCTGACCTAGCGCGCCCTGGAGACCAATGTGACCGCCGACCCGCCACAGGAGCCGACAAGAAAAAACAGGCTGTTAGGCTGGCTCAAACTGGCGGGAACGGTCGCGATGTTCGCGATCCTGTTTTTCGTCATTCCCCTGAATGAAGTCTGGGCCAGCCTGGTCAAGGTCAATCCGCTCGTGTGGCTGGGCGTCTTTGTGGGCTACCTTGCCGGGCACACGCTTGCCGCAGCGAAATGGCGTGCCCTGATCGGCGAACCCATTCCCTATTGGACAGCACTGAAGGCGCACTTCGCCGGCCTGGCCGCCAGCCTCGCGCTCCCCGGAGTTGCAGGAGGCGATGTTGTGCGAGCGGTGGTGATGATGCGAGCCAAAGTTCGCAAAGCCGATCTTGTCCTTGCCTCGCTTGTCGATCGCGTAATCGACAGTGTAACGCTCCTCGCGATCTCGGCCATTGGCCTCGCCATGCTGGGAGCGCAAGCCGGCCTTCATGATAGCTGGGTCTATATCGCAACCGTTGGCGTCGCGATCATCGGCTTTGCCAGCGTCATGATGCTGCAGCCAATCGCCAGCTTCATTCGCACGATCAAGGCAGGCGGGAGCGCGGGGCGACTTTTCGCTCTTCTGTCCGAAGCGCTTGGGCGCATGGCTGGGCGGAAGACCACGATCCTTGTCTGCGTGGTGATGTCGATTGTGATACAGACAGCTTTTGCCATGTTGAACGCTGCGCTCTCAGCGAGCATTGGCGGTCCCGATTCGGTTGCACTGTGGCTGTTTGCCTGGCCGCTTGCCAAGCTGATCGCCACGCTTCCCATCAGCATCGGCGGCCTTGGCGTGCGCGAAGCTGGCCTGTCGGGCCTGATGGCTCCGTTTTCGCCCACGACTGCGCCGGTCATAGCGGCAAGCCTGTTGTGGCAGACCATCGTGGTTGCCGGCGGACTGCTTGGCGCGTTTGTTCAGGTAGCATCCTCAGTCGCCCAGACGCCCAAGAGGACATGAAACCATGGACGCCGCGCGTTTCAACGTTGCGATTCTTGGAGGCGGCCCCGCAGGTCTTGGCGCAACACTGAAGCTTGCGCAGGCCGGCAAACACGGCGTCACGCTTTACGAAGGCGGCGAACGCGTTGGCGGCAACGCCGGCAGTTTCATGATCGACGGGATACACTGCGACTTCGGTAGCCACCGCCTGCATCCTGCTTCCGATCCCACAATTCTGGCGGACCTGAAAGCGATACTTGGCGAAGACATGCTCCTTCGCCCGCGCCACGGCCGCATCCGTCTTCAGCGAAGATGGATTCACTTTCCTCTGAAGCCATTCGACCTCGCCACGCGACTGCCAACCGGCTTTGCCGCATCTCTCTTCTTCGATGCCGCGACCGCAAAAATGCGCGCACCGAAGGTGAAAGACGAAACATTCGCAAGCGTCCTGCTGGCAGGACTCGGCCGCACGATGTGCGAAAGTTTCTACTTCCCGTACATGCGCAAGCTTTGGGGTCTTCAGCCATCAGAGCTGGCTCCGACACTGGCCAAGCGTCGCGTCTCTGGCAGCTCGCTGCCAAAGCTCATGAAGAAGATTTTCGGCCAGGTTCCCGGCCTGAAATCGTCGACAGCGGGCAAGTTCTATTATCCGAAGCGCGGCTTCGGTCTGATCTGTGACCGCCTTTCGGAAGAAGCGCAGAAAGCTGGCGCAGATGTGCAACTTCGCACGCGCTTCGAAGGCATGACCATTCTGAACAACCGGGTACAGTCGATCCGGCTCAAAACTCCTGAAGGCGACATCAGCAAGTCTCCCGGCGCGCTGTGGTCCACCTTGCCGATCACATCGCTCGTGCGCGCCGCAGGGTCCGCAGCGCCGGAAGCGGTACAAAACGCGGCTCGATCCATCCGGTTTCGCGGCATGATCCTCATCTACCTGGTGCTCGAACAGCACCGCTTTACCGAGTTCGACGCGCACTACTTCCCCGAAGAGTCGATCCCGATTTCCCGTCTGTCGGAAACGAAGAACTACTACGACGCCACGGAGCCAAAGACTCATACAGTGCTATGCGCGGAATTGCCCTCGGATCCCGGCGACCAGTACTGGGGCATGAGTGACGATGCGCTCGGCGCCAAACTCTGTGAGTGGCTAACCTCAACAGGCCTGCCGGTCACATCGCGCTTACGCCAGATACAGACACGCCGCCTGCCCTTCGCCTATCCGGTCTATGATCGAACCTACGCCGAGAACTTCGAGGCGATGGACAAGTGGATTGACAGCATTGAGAATCTTCTCACCTTCGGCCGACAGGGACTGTTCGCACACGACAACACGCACCACGCGCTCGCCATGGCCTACGGCGCCGTAGACTGCCTGTCGCCAGACGGACAATTTGATCGCGCGCACTGGACGCGTCTTCGCCACGAGTTTGAGTTACACGTCGTGGAGGATTGAGCTTATGATGACAGACGCCAGAATGCCAGCCGACACGGCCCGGTCTTGATGTACCAGTCGATCTCGCCAGAGCGCGGACCGACTTCCTTCGCGCCAGTAATCTTGACTGCCCAGATGCAAGCGGTTGCCGATGCTGGATGGCGTGTTGTGCCCCATGCTGCCTGTCCTGACTGGGGCTTGCGTAGCGAAACGCTGCCGCAGCGCGCGCTGGTAGTTGCGTTTGACGACGCCTTCCAGAATTTTTCTGACACCTCCTTTCCGGTTCTCGCTCAGTCCGCGCCCCTCAGTCCGATACACAGCAGGCCCCCAGCAGCACGCGGCTTCCCGAATAATCCGGGGCCTTGAACTTGCTGGTACCCGCGTCCGTGAGATGGGCCAGCCGCCAACGGTCAAAAACTGTCAACTCGTCGATACTGCCGACAACGTTCCCCTAGGTCTTAAGCATGTCGAGGTCTGTAAGACGCGATTTCAGCACGGGCATGACCTGGATGTCGCTGGCCATCTGGGCTGAGCAGGCAATCCTTTTTCTGAGCTTCATCATCTACGCGCGCCTGCTTGGCGCCGAGATCGTCGGCGTCGCCATGATGGCGATCGCAGTCGTGGTGCTCGGCGAAACTCTTGTTCGCGAGACATTCAGTGATTTCCTGATCCAACGCGTTGATCTGGAACCCGGGCATCTGAGCGCGACTTTCTGGCTGCTAATCGTGGTCGCTCTTGTCATCATGGGCGTGATCTGGATTGGAGCGCCGTCAGTCGCGACCCTCTATCATGAACCGCGCGTCGAGGAGCTTTTGCGCGTTTCCAGCGTCACCGTTCTGTTCGTCGCCCTCGCTGCCGTGCCGGTAGCGCGTCTCAGGCGGCGGCTCGCATTCTCCTCACTCGCAGTTCGGACAGTGCTGGGACCGGTTGCCGGCGCGATTGCTGGCGTGTTGGCGGCCCTGGCTGGCTGGAACGTGTGGAGCCTCGTGGTGCAGCGGGTTGTGCAAGGCGTCGTGACGGATGGATTCGTGTGGCTGGCGGAAACGTGGCGTCCGGGATTGTCGGCCAGTCGCGAGCACTACGCCGATGTCTGGCGCTATAGCTCTAGAATGCTGGGCCTGCGATTTGCTGCAGTGCTGGCGCTGCAGACACCAAACTACGCCATCAGCATCTTCCTGGGCCCGGCCGCGCTTGCGCTCTACACGGCGGCTTGGCGTCTTGTCGACGCCCTGGCGTTCGTGTTGGTCGCCCCAGTGCGCTTCGTCTCCCAACCTGCATTCGCCGCATTGCGCATTGGCGAGAAGGCGGGCGCGGAGCTCCTTGGTGATGTCAGGGATGCCTCCAGCCTGATTACTTTCGCAAGCTTTGCGGGTCTCATCGCCGTTGCGCCTGCGCTGCTCGACTTGCTGCTCGGCAGGGAATGGGTAGCAGCTGCGGCGATCATGCAGATTCTTGCAATCTTCGGCCTCTATCTCACCATAGAGCGCATTCACGAGGCCTACGCCCTCGCCATCGGGCGCGCATCAGCAATGTTTGGATTTGCCGGTGTTGAAGGCGTGCTTGGGCTGCTTCTGGTCTTCGCGGCGGCGCCATACGGCGTTGAAGTCGTCAGCGCTGCAGTTGTGGCGACGTACGCACTCGTCTGGCCTTTCCGCCTTCGGTATGTGACTCGGCTCGCAGAGGTCTCCACGATTCAGTACGTTCTTGCCTTTGCCGGTCCAGCCTTCATCGCGCTGGCAATGATGGCAATCGTGATGATCTGGCGCGAATTCTATGCTTACCAATGGCCCGCGTTGGTCGATTTGACGACATCTGTCCTTGTCGGCATGCTAGCTTACGCGACGCTCTGCTGGTTCCTGCTGAGGAAACGGGTGGTGAGATCTGCGCGCTTGTTTCTGTCGCCCAAGCAAGCTCAACTCGCAATCACACCAACTCCAGATGACCTTAAAAAAGTTCAGCAAAAACCATGACGCCCAGCATCAAAATGCTGGCCACGTTCTATCCAGCCTCGAATTTCGGAGCGCATGGTATTGGTATTCAACGCCTGTCTGGGCTGCTGCCGGGCTCGATGGCGGTGCGGTCAGCGCAAGAAGGAAGCACTGATGTTCCGATCATTGTGCGCCGGCGCCCCGATCCTTGGATTGGTCGCCTGTGCCCAAACGCAGGCCCTGCCGGTTCATGACAGTGGCGCGGTAGAGAGGGACGTCACGGACTTGATCCAGCGATGGTCTGATGCTGGCGAGGCAGGTCACTGGGACGTCGTCGCCGCGACTTATGCCGATGTCGATGGCTTCGCCTGGATCGAGCAAGGTGTGCCCCGGTACACAAGCCGCGCCGCCATCGTCGCGGGTCTTGAGCAAGCGCGACAGATGAGGGCCAGTATCCGGAACGATGTATCCGACATCGTGGTCACACCACTTGGTAACGACGTTGCGGCTTTCCGCGCAAACTAGGTGCTCGACGTATCAGGCGATGGTTTTCATTTCGCGTCGAGCGGCGTGCTCTCTGGAGTCGCGATCCGGCTCAATGGGTCATGGCATTTTTTGCAGGGTGCATTTTCAGACTGAAAGTGCATTTCTTAGCTTACAATAGGTTGCTCCCTTTGCAATGGCGGATTCACCATGAACCTTTTCATCGGCGGGCCTGCCTCCGCAGTCGACGAGGCGCACCACACGGAAGAGCCCTGAATCATTCCCACTCGATCGTGCCGGGCGGCTTGCTCGTGATATCGTAGACGACCCGGCTGACGCCCTCGACCTCGTTGATGATGCGGGTCGCGCAACGTCCAAGAAAATCATGGGAAAAAGGGAAATAGTCCGCCGTCATTCCGTCCGTTGACGTGACCGCACGCAGCGCCAGCACATTGTCATAAGTCCGTCCATCACCCATGACGCCAACGCTGCGTACCGGAAGCAGGACAGCGAACGCCTGCCAGATCTGGTCGTACAATCCAGCCTTTCGAATTTCGTCGAGATAGGTCGCATCCGCCTTCTGCAGTACGGCGACGCGCTCGGCCGTCACCTCGCCCGGAATCCGGATCGCCAGGCCGGGTCCCGGAAACGGATGGCGTCCGACGAAGGCCTGCGGCATGCCCAATTCGCGGCCCAGCGCCCTCACCTCGTCCTTGAACAGCTCGCGCAGCGGCTCCACCAGCTTCATGTTCATGCGCTCGGGCAGCCCGCCCACATTGTGGTGTGACTTGATCGTCACCGAAGGTCCGCCATCGAACGACACGCTCTCGATCACGTCGGGATAAAGCGTCCCCTGCGCCAGGAACTCCGCCCCGCCGATCCTCCCGGCCTCGCGCTCGAAAATCCCGACGAACGTCTTGCCGATGAATTTGCGCTTCTCTTCGGGATCGCTGATCCCCTGGAGGCCGCCGAGAAACTCATCGCCCGCATCCACATGCACCAGCGGAATATTGTAGTGACCCCGGAACAGGCTGACCACCTCGCCGGCCTCCTTGGCGCGCATCAGGCCCGTATCGACAAAGACACAGGTCAGCTGATCGCCGACCGCCTCGTGAATCAGCACGGCCGCGACCGATGAATCGACGCCGCCAGAAAGGCCGCATATCACCCTGCCGTCACCCACTTGGGCCCGGATCTTCGCGACCGCCTCCCATCGGAACGCGGCCATGGTCCAGTCGCCCTTTAGCCCCGCGATCTTGCTGACGAAGTTGGACAGCAGCTTCGCGCCGTCCGGCGTATGCACGACCTCCGGATGAAACATCGTTGTGTAGAAGCGCCGGGTCTCGTCCACTGCGATAGCGAATGGCGCATTCTCGGACATGCCGATCACCTGAAAACCGTCCGGAAGCTTCGTCACCCGGTCGCCATGGCTCATCCACACCGGATAGCGCCGCCCGACTTCCCAAATCCCCTCGAACAGAGGACTGGACGCCATGATCTCGACATCCGCCCGTCCGAACTCGCGCGCATGCCCGCCTTCGACCGCTCCGCCAAGTTGCACCGCCATGGATTGCTGGCCATAGCAGATCGCCAGCAAAGGCACGCCCAGCTCATAAACGGACTGAGGCGCACGCGGGCTATTTGCATCCGTCACGCTTGCGGGACCGCCCGACAGGATCACCGCCCTGGGCGCAAACCCGGCATCCAGAACTGCCTGCGCCCGGTTATATGGATGGACCTCGCAGTAGACGCCCATTTCGCGCACCCGCCGCGCGATCAGCTGCGTCACCTGGCTGCCGAAATCGATTATGAGAACGCGCTCGTGGTCGGGCCGGCAGAGGGAATCCCGGGAAATGCTTTCCATGCCGCGATGTGCCGCGCCACCGTCCGCTCGTCAACGTCCGTTGGCTTGGTCGGGCGAGCCCAGTTCGAGCAGGGCGGACTCGGCGCCGACACGGAGCGTGCGTTGCGCCAGGTGAGAGCCAATCTCAGCCGTGATCGCGGCGCGGTCACCAGGCGGGAGACGCGAAAGCGACCGCGACAGGCGCGCGAGATAGGCGCGAATGGCGGCGGCGCGCTCAGCTTGCGTCATGGTGTTTCTCCAAGAAGCAGATCGAGGTCGGTCTGAAAGCCCCGCCAGATGGGTCGCATGCCAGCCAAGGCGCCGCGGCCGGCACGGGTCAGGCGATAGTATTTTCGCGGCGGACCGGCTCCGAGATCGGGCGCCCAGCGGCTTGCCACCCGCCCTTCCTTCTCCAGGCGATTGAGAAGCGGGTAGATAGTGCCGTCGGCGACCCCGATCGCTGGGTAGTCCCGCAATCAGCCCAGCAATTCGATGCCGTAGCGTTCGCCCGGCGCCAGCATGCCGAGGATCGCGAGTTCGGCCGCGCCCTTTCGGAGCTGCGCTTTCCAGGACTCAGCGTCCCAGCCGGAATGAAACGGTTCTGTTTTCACACCTGACGTGTGACACCGGGTACCTTGCTATGCAAGACACCGCCGCCGAGGTTTTCAGAGTCTGTCTGAGACGATCGAAGGACGTGATCTGTTTTCAGGCTTCTGCACCGGCCGCAGCAGGCATTGGCCTCACAGCGCCCCGGAGCAGGTGCTCAACCAATCCTCCGCATAACCGAAACAAAAAACCCGTCGCTCCCCGCAGTCTTGGGCGTCAGCCGCACGGCGTCTCCGCCCACCTTGCAGCGCCGCAGCAGGGCCGCCCCCCGCTCCGTCAGCTGCCCCGATTTCACCGCCGTCTCGGCCGCGTCCTCGGCGCTAAATTCTGACCAATCGGCAAGAAAACTCGCCACCTGGTCCTCATTCTCCTCCATCAGGAATGAACAGGTGACATATACCAGCCGCCCGCCAGGCCTGACAAAACGGCACGCCGTCCGCAGGATCATGGCCTGATCCTCTATCCGCTTGCGCAGGGCGCCCTCCGACACCCGCCACTTGGCATCCGGCTTGCGCCGCCATGTGCCGACGCCCGTGCACGGCGCGTCGATCATCACGAGGTCCATCCTGCCGATGAGATCGTCCAGTGAGGCGTTCTCCTTCGGATGCCTCAGCTGCACATTGCGGATGCCCGCCCGGTCGATGCGCGGGATCAGGGCCGACAAACGCCGTCCGTCCACATCATGCGCAAAAATCTGGCCCTTATTCTCCATCATCGCCGCCATCGCGATCGTCTTGCCGCCGCCGCCCGCGCAATAGTCCAGAACCTGCTCGCCGGGCGCGGCGCAACTCGCGGTTGCCGCGATCTGGCTGCCCATGTCCTGCACTTCAACCCACCCCTTGGACCAGGCTGGTATCGCCTTGACGCTCTCGCCGCGATCCACGGATTCTGCCGCTGGAATCCGGATCCCGTTGACCAGCTCCGGGATCGCACGGGCCTTGACGCTCTCCAGAGCCCGCCCCGCCTTCGCGGCATCCGACTTCAGCGTGTTGACCCGCAGATCCACCGGCGCCCGGGTCGCCATCGCCTGCGCCTCGACCACGGCATCGGGCCCGAAAGCCCGCGCTAGATATGGCGCGAGCCATTCGGGAAAATCTCCCTGCACATGCGCCACAGCCGAAGGATCGGGCGCCAGTAGCAGCGCTTCGCGCTCTTTTCCAGCGAGCGCCGCCGGCGCGTGCTCATCCTTGAAAGCCTCCTCGATCTTGCGGACATCCCAGCCCCAGGCGTGTTTCAGCGCACCGATCGCCAGCGCGCGCGCCCGTCGCCTCCATGCCATGCTCGATGGAGTTTTTTCGGCGCAGCGCGTCCAGTACGAGCCCTGAAATCCACGCCCGATCTCGCGCCCCCGCGAACCTCGCCCGTTTGCCCCAGTCGCGCACGGCCTCCTCCACCGGCTGGTGGCGCTGCAGCACATCCTCCAGCACGAGAACCGCCGCTGCGATCTTGCCGCCATCACGCACGGGGCGCCTCCGGCCATCGTAAATGGCGCGCGGGAAAAAGAAGACAATCTCTCATGTGCGCTTACGTGGTCGGGAACGAGTAGTTCGGCGACTCTCGCGTCATTTTCACGTCGTGGACGTGGCTCTCGCGCAGCCCCGCGTTGGTGATCTGGATGAAGCGTGCTTTCTCGTGCAGCTCGGCGATGTCCCGGGCGCCGACATAGCCCATGGCCGCGCGCAAACCGCCGGCCATCTGGTGCAGAATGGCGCCCACCGGCCCTTTGAACGGCACCTGACCCTCGATGCCTTCCGGCACCAGCTTCTGGCTCTGCACATCCTTCTGGAAATAGCGGTCGGCGCTGCCGCGCGCCATCGCGCCCAGCGATCCCATGCCGCGATAGGCCTTGTAGGCGCGGCCCTCGTAGAGAAAGACCTCGCCGGGCGCCTCCTCGGTGCCCGCCAGCATCGAACCCATCATCGCGGAGCTGGCGCCCGCTGCAAGCGCCTTGGCGAAATCGCCCGAGAACTTGATGCCGCCATCCGCGATCACCGGCGTTTGGGTCGATTGAGCCGCTTTGGCGCAGTCGGAAATCGCCGTCAGCTGCGGCACGCCGACGCCCGCCACGATCCGCGTGGTGCAGATCGAGCCTGGCCCTATCCCCACCTTCACGGCATCGGCGCCCGCATCAATGAGCGCCTTGCAGCCATCGCCCGTCGCGACATTGCCCGCAATCACCTGCACCTGGTTGGACAGCTTCTTCACCCGCTCGACGGCTTGCAGCACCTGGAGCGAATGACCGTGCGCCGTGTCGATCACCAGCACATCGACGCCGGCCGCGATCAGAGCCTGGCTGCGTTCGAAGCCGTGGTCGCCCACCGTCGATGCGCCGCCCACGCGCAGACGCCCCTGCTCGTCCTTGCAAGCATTGGGGTTGGACTGGGTCTTGTCCATGTCCTTGACGGTGATCAACCCGACGCAGCGGCCCTCCTCGTCAACCACGATCAGCCGTTCGATGCGGTGCTTGTGCAGCAGCCGGCGCGCCTCGGCGGGATCCGCTCCCTCGCGCACCGTGACGACCTTGCGGGTCATCAGCTCGGACACCGGTTGATTGTCGTCGTCCGCGAAGCGCGTGTCACGGTTGGTGATGATGCCGACCAGCCGCGCGGGACGACCTTCCGGCCCCGGCTCAACGACCGGTATGCCAGAGACTTTCAGCCTCTCCTTGAGAACTTTGAGCTGACGAAGCGTGACCTCCGGGGTCACCGTTACCGGATTGACCACCATTCCGCTTTCGAAACGCTTGACCTGACGGACCTGCTCGGCCTGCTCTTCGATCGACAGGTTGCGGTGGATGACGCCCAAGCCGCCGAACTGGGCCATCGCAATGGCGATCGCGGTCTCCGTCACGGTGTCCATGGCGGCGGAGACCATTGGGGTATTGAGATTGATTTCACGGGTGAGGCGGGTGCGGATGTCCACGTCCGCCGGAACAACTTCCGACAGGCCTGGCTCCAGCAGCACGTCATCGAACGTGATGGCTTGCCGGATTCTCATTTTCAGGGGTCCTGTTCCATGGACCCGTCTAGCGATTCTGGCGGCCAGTGGGAAGACCCAGACTTGCACCTCCGGACAGAATGCCGCTCAGCCGCCCGGCAACGCGCAGGCGCCGCCTGGGGATTTCTGCCGGAGCCGGTTTCGCATGAGGAAAGTTGGCCGGAACCCGCCGGACCCGGTCTCGCAACAATGAAGACGTTGAGGTTGCGACTATTGGGTAACGTAACAGGTGCCCACCGCGTCGGCGAAAGCCTGCTGCGCCGGCTTGTCGAAGCCATTCTCACCAAACCATTTGCGCGAGCGCATCTGGGCCGTCGGTTCGCGGTTGACATAGCCTTCCCACACCCAGGGAAACAGTCCCTTGGCGCCGACCGTCTTGACGGTCTGTTTCGCGGCACACGCGCAGATGCCGGCATCGACGCCGGCAGCCGTGCAGGCGGCGACCCAGGTCGCCTCGTCGGCAAGCGGAGCGGTCGTGGCGGCAAGCCGGGCGGCTTCCGCATCGGCAGCGGCAGCGGCAGCGGCAGCCCGATCGGCGGCGGCTCTGTCGGCTGCAGCGGCAGCGGCAGCGGTTTCGGCCGCTGTTGGCTCCGCCGGCGCGGTTTCGCCGCATCCGCCAAGCGTCAACGCGAGCGCCGCCGCGACCATCATGATCGTGTGTTTCATGGTTCGTCCCTCCCATGGACGCAATGGACGTGAATCGCCTCTCACACAGTCATAGCGCATCGCGAAGTGGTTTTCAGCCTCCCTGGAAAGGATTTTGCGGGTTCAGCGACCGCGAAAGCCCTTGGCGATCACAAACGTCTCGGGGCTCGCGACCCGGCTCGACGGCGGTTTCCAGTGCCGCACCTCGTCGAAATTATCCTTCAGCAGATCAAGCAGTTCGCCCTGCGCCCCGCCCTGGAAAACCTTGGCGACAAACGTCCCGCCCCTCGCGAGATTGTCGATGGCGAACCGGGCGGCGATTTCAGCAAGGCCGACGGTTCGAACATGGTCGGTCTGCCGGTGGCCGGTGGTGTCCGCCGCCATGTCCGAGAGCACCAGCGTCGGCGCGTCGCCCAGGGCCGCCATCAGCTGGCCTTCCATGCCGGGTTCGGCGACATCGCCCAGGAAAATCGCCGCCTCGCCAAGCGGCTCGACCGTCAGGAGATCGACCCCGGCGATGCGCGCGGCGCCCTTCTCGATCGCCACCTGCAGCCAGCCGCCGGGCGCGCAGCCAAGGTCGATGACCCGCGAGCTGCGGTTGAGCAGTCCGAATTTCTCGTCAAGCTCCAGCAGCTTGTAGGCGGCCCGCGCCCTGTATCCGGCCTCCTTGGCCCGCCTCACATAGGGATCGTTGAGCTGGCGCTCGACCCAGACCCGCGAGGACTTGCTGAGTTTCTTCTTCTTGACGTGTTCCTTCTGCGCCAGGGTCCGTCCGCCTGCGGGCGCTCTTGTGTCCGCCGGCGCCTTCCACCGACGCTTGCCATCCTCGTCCTCGGTGGTCATGCGCCAGGGCCTGCGGGTTTGCCGACCTGCGAGCGTTGGCGTCCGCCGGGCCGCGTCCGGCGTGACCCGCCCCCGGACGCACGGTGCATCATCGAAAGCAACATGCCTTCGCGCAAACCCCTGTCCCCGACCCTTAGCCGATCAGCCGGCCACAGCGACCAGACCGCATCGAGGATCGCGCACCCGGCCAGTACAAGGTCAGCGCGCTGCGGTCCGATGCATGGCTCCGCCGCCCGCTGCGCTGGCGTCGCGTCGTGCAGACGCAAACGAGCCTGCTCGGCCTCGTGCCGGGAGAGCCAGATTCCATCCACGGCCGCGCGCTGATAGCGCTCCAGCCTGAGATGGACGCCCGCAAGGCTGGTCACGGTTCCCGAATTCCCGATCAGCTGTCCGCGTCCCGCAGCGAACAGCGGACCGAAACGGCTGGCCGCGTCGTTCTGCTGAAGACGTGCGCGGACATGCTCAACCATGCGGGAATACCAGCCGGGCGCCGTATCCTCGAAGGACTCGGCCAGGGTCACGACGCCGATGGGAAACGACGCCCACCCCAGAATGGGCGGTCGGCGCGCGCAGCCCTCGACGCCGTGGGCGGCGGCGGACTTGGCGTCCACCCAACACAATTCGGTCGATCCGCCGCCAATGTCGATCACCAGTGCGAAATCCGAGGATGGATCTATCAGGTCCATCGATCCCAGAAGAGCGTACCTGGCCTCTTCCTTGGGCGTGATGGTCTCCATCCTGAGACCGGTGGACCTTTGCACTTCGTTGAGAAAGGCGCGCCCGTTCGAGGCGGCGCGGCAAGCCTGCGTCGCAACATAGCGCGCCTCGACCGGCTTGTGCCGGTTAACCTTGGCGACGCACTGGCCAAGCGCCTCGATCGCCCGCACCATGGCGGCTTCCGAGAGCTGGCCGGTCCGGGCCAGCCCCTCTCCCAGCCGCACGATCTGCGAATAGGAATCGACGACGCGCAGTCCGCCGGACGCTCCGCGCTCCGCTATCAGGAGACGGCAGTTATTCGTGCCAAGGTCGAGCGCCGCATAGAGTTTCGACGTCTCCCAGGGCCCGGCGCGACGCGACGAGCGTCGCGCTTTCGGTGGCCTCGCCATGGAGTGGTCCGTGAATGCTGTTGTCCCCTCATAGCCTCACTTCTCGTCGAAGGCACGTTGAAAGGGGGCGCAACTGCTCATCGCGTGTTGCCGTGCGGTCCAGTTTCGGGCCAAAACCGGTCACGATGCAGACAATGTCCACCGTGGATCCATCCGCGGCGCGTCGAAACGCAAGGGCTGTTGCGTTTCTGGGGGCTGTCCGCAGGGTCGGCGAGGAGCCAGCGGGCGAATGATGAACGAAATCCGGTCGGCAAAGTTCGGGATTGGACAGCAGGTGCGACACCGGCTGTTTCCCTTCCGTGGCGTCATCTTCGACGTCGATCCGGAGTTCGCCAACACCGAGGAGTGGTGGACGTCGATCCCGGAAGACATACGTCCCCGGAAGAACCAGCCTTTCTACCATCTTCTCGCGACGAACGATTCCTCGCACTACGTCGCCTACGTGTCCGAGGGGAACCTCCTGCCCGACGACGCGCTTGAGCCGGTCAATCATCCCTCGATCCCCGAAATGTTCGAGATCGACGACGACGGAATGTACAGGATCAAGACCTCGACGGCGCATTGACGCCCACTGACGCCCCCCTCAAGTCGGGCCGACGTGACGACGGACCGCTGGCGCTCTAGATTGTCGGCATGACAGACAATGCCCGCCGGACGTCCTCGCGCCCCGATTTCGTCATCGACCAGAACTGGTCTGACTACAGCGCGGACGAACACGCTGTGTGGGACACGCTCTACGCCCACCAGCGTGCGCTCCTGGATGGCCGGGCGGATGACGCCATGCTTGAGGGCATGCAGGCCCTCGACCTCGGACGCGGCGGCATTCCCGATTTTGCCGTCCTCAACGCCGAACTTCGCGCGCTGACAGGATGGACGGTCGTCGCCGTGCCCAGCCTTGTGCCGGACGCCGTCTTCTTCGACCACCTTGCAAACCGACGCTTCCCCGCTGGCGCGTTCATCCGCGCGCGCGAACAGATCGATTATATCGAGGAGCCGGACATTTTCCACGACGTGTTCGGCCACGTGCCCATGCTGACCAATCCGGTATTCGCCGACTATATGCAGGCCTATGGCGCGGGCGGGCTGAGAGCCCACTCGTTCGGCCGTCTTGAAAATCTCGCAGCACTCTACTGGTACACGGTCGAGTTCGGCCTGATCGACACGCCAGCGGGACTGCGCATCTATGGCGCGGGCATCGCCTCGTCCCGCAAGGAATCGCGTTTCGCTCTTGAGGATCCCTCGCCCAACCGCATCCGCTTCGATCTCGAACGCCTGATGCGGACGCGCTACCGGATCGACGATTTCCAGCAATCCTACTTCGTTATCCGGTCCTATGACGAGCTTTTCCGCGCCACCGTCGAGACAGATTTCGCGCCGCTCTATGCGCGGCTTTCAAACAATTTGCAGTTCGCGCCAGAAGAGACCCTTCCGACCGACGCGCTGCTTCACAAGGGCACGCAGGCCTATGCGCACTCAGGCGGACGGCTGGCCCCGCCACCTTCATCCGCCATCGAAACGCTGGTTCCAAGAAGCGTCTGATCCAGCGTCCCGCCGTCCACGTAAAGACGGTCATACCAGGGCGAAAGCTCTTCAGCCCCAACGTGAGGCGCCTTGCCCGATCGCCCCACCCTGTTCTGGTTTCGCGACGATCTGCGCCTCGCGGACAATCCGGGCCTCGCCGCCGCTCAGGGATCGGGACAGCCGGTCATCCTGGCGTACATCCTCGACGATTTGAGCCCGGGCGTCAGGCCGATCGGCGCGGCGTCGAGATGGTGGCTGGACAAATCGCTCCGCGCCTTGGGCGAACGCATCGCCGCGAAAGGCGGCCGCCTGATCCTGCGGCGAGGCGCGGCGCGGACCGAACTTGCGAACCTTGTCGTCGAAACCAACGCTTCGGCCGTCCGCTGGAGTCGCCGGTACGGCCCGGCGCGCGAAATCGACGCGCGCATCGAGGCGGACATGACGGCCGGCGGCGTCCGCGTGGAGACCTTCAACGCCTCCCTTCTCGTCGAGCCCGTGCAGATGACCGCCGCCTCCGGCGCCGGGTACAAGGTCTTTACTCCGTTCTGGCGCGCCCTTCAGGCAAGGATTGACCTCTCCCCGCACGCCATTGAGCCCGGGAAATTCGCGACGACCGACCCTTCACTGCGGTCGGATGCTCTCGATTCGTGGGAACTGCATCCGGTCAATCCGGACTGGTCGGCATCGATAGCCGAAGCTTTCGAGCCCGGAGAACTGGCCGCGCGCAGGCGCCTTCGGACCTTTCTCGGGACAATCGACGGCTATGCAGAGAGCCGCAACCGTCCCGATCTCAGCGGCGTCTCCCGGCTCAGCCCGCACCTGCGGTTCGGCGAGATCGGTCCGGCGGATGTGTGGCGCGCCGCGAAAGCAGCGGAGGAGGCGGAAAATGCCGATCCCGCCGACATCGCCAAGTTCCTTTCCGAGCTTGGGTGGCGGGATTTTTCCCACCACCTGCTTTACCACGATCCGGAGATGAGCCGCCTCTGCTGGCGCCGCGACTTCGAAGACATGGCATGGCGGACTCCCGCGCCCGCCGACCTCTCGGCCTGGAAAGAGGGCCGGACAGGATATCCGATCGTCGATGCCGGCATGCGCCAGTTGTGGGCGACCGGCTGGATGCACAACCGCGTCCGGATGATCACCGCCTCGTTTCTCACCAAGGATCTGCTCGCCCACTGGCGTATTGGCGAGGAATGGTTCTGGGACACGCTGGTGGACGCGGACGAAGCCAACAACGCCGCAGGTTGGCAGTGGGTCGCTGGCACAGGCGCCGACGCGTCGCCCTATTTCCGCGTTTTCAACCCGTCTTTGCAGGGCGAGACGTTCGATCCCGAGGGCGAGTATGTGCGTAGCTGGGTTCCCGAACTTGCGGGCCTTCCCTCAAAATTCATTCACCGTCCCTGGGAGGCGTCCGCTCCAGTGTTGGCGCAGGCAGGCGTCGAGCTTGGAGCAACCTATCCCCGGCCAATCATCGATCACGCCTTTGCGCGACGCCGGGCGCTGGGCGTTTATGGGGTGGCGGGCAAGGGATTCAGTCTTGAGGGGAAGCTGCATTGAACTCGAAACGCAAGCGCATCGCCGTTGTTGGCGCGGGCGTCTCTGGCCTCGGCGCGGCCTGGGCGCTGCGTGAATCGGCTGACGTCACGGTCTATGAGCGCGCGGCGCGTATCGGCGGCCATGCCTGGACCATGGACATCGACTATCGCGGCGCGCCCTTAGCGGTCGATATCGGTTTCATCTGCTACAACGAGCCAAACTATCCCAATCTCACGGCTCTGCTTGGCCACCTTGGCGTCGCCACCGTTGCGACCGACATGAGCTTCGCGGTGTCGGATCCCAAGGGTTATGAATGGGGCTCCGACCCGCTTGGCCTCTTCGCCTGGAAGCGCAATCTCGCGGATCCCAAATTCATCGGCCTGCTGCGCGAAATCCTGCGTTTCAACACGCTGGCGCGGGGGCATCTGGCCGCCGGGACAATCCCGGACGTCAGCCTTGGCGTCTATCTCGACAAGCACGGCTTTTCGTCGAGCTTCCGGGAAGGCTACCTCCTCCCAATGGGCGGGGCGATCTGGTCGACGCCGGAGGCCGCCATGCTCGACTATCCAGTCGGCAGCCTCATCCAGTTCTTCGACAACCACCGCCTGATGCACGCCCTGCGGCCAGTCTGGCGGACGGTCGCAGGAGGCAGCCGGACTTATGTCGATCGACTGGCCCGGGACCTGTCCGGCGCGCTCCGGCCTGGCGCCCGCATCGAGGCGATCCGGCCGGTCGGCGGGCGGGTACAGATCGCGAGCAAAACGGGCGAGACCGAAACCTTTGACAGCGTCATTCTCGCGGCCCACGCCAACGACACGCTTTCCATGCTGGACCGCCGCTATGAAGACCACAGGCTCGCCCTCGGATCGGTCAGGTTCTCCAGCAACACGGCATGGCTGCATCGCGACCCGACGCTGATGCCCAAGCGGCGCGCGGCGTGGGCGTCCTGGAATGTCCTCAAGGGAGACGGCGGACGCGTCTGCGTCACATACTGGATGAACCGGCTGCAGAAGATACAAAGCGACAAACCGGTTTTCGTCACGCTGAATCCGACGGTCGAGCCGGCTGCGGAAAAAACTTTCGGCGTCCACGAATTCGAGCATCCGATCTACGATGCCCCCTCTGCGGCGGCTCGCCAGACCATCCAGCGACTGCAGGGTCGGGACGGGCTCTATGTCTCCGGCGCATGGCTCGGCGACGGGTTCCACGAGGCCGGTCTGAGGACCGGACTCGAAGCCGCGCTGGCGCTCGGCGGGAGCGTTCCCTGGGAGGCGGCGCTACAGCACCGCCACCCGGCGCCGTTCCATTCGGCAGGCCCCGCCTACGCGGAGGCGATTGCCCAGTGAAGGCGCCGGTTCATCTTTACATTGGCCGGACGGCTCACGTCCGGGAGCAGCCCTTCAGGCGCTCCTTCTCGCACGCCATAGCCATGATCGGCATCGACATTGATCGCCTCGCCGAAGCCAACGCGGCGGCGCGCCTGTTCTCGGTCAACCGCGCCAACGCCATCGCGTTCCGCGAAACCGATCATGGGGCGCGCGACCCGGCGGTTCCTTTGCGACTCTGGGCGGAAGCACAATTCACTGCGGCGGGCCTCGACATCGGCGGCGGGCCGATTGAACTTATCACGTTTCCCCGGATGCTGGGTCATGGCTTCGCGCCGATCTCCGTCTGGCTTGGACGCGACCCCGGCGGTGTGCTGCGCGCTGTCATCTACGAGGTGCACAACACGTTTGGAGAAGCTCACGCCTATGTTGCGCCGTTCGATCCGTCCGGCGGCCGGACCGGCGCGGACAAGGAATTTCATGTCTCGCCCTTCTTCGACGTCAGCGGCCGGTATCGCTTTACGCTTCGCCAGCCCGGGGCCAGGCTGGAATTGATCGTCGAGAATATGGCGTCCGGCGGGCGGGCCCATGTCGCCAGCCTGCTGGCCCGGCGCCGCCCCTTGAACGACGTCTCCATTCTCGGCTGGCTGGTCCGCATGCCGTTTTCCGGCATTGGCGTTGTGATCGCCATCCACTGGCAGGCCATCGGACTTTTTCTGCGCGGTGCGCGCTTTCGCAACAAGCCAGCCCAACGGCCAAATCAGACAACTCGCGCGGCGCCGGAAGCCGTCGCCGAACCCAGGCGTCCAAGGAGACGGGCATGACGAGACTTGACCGGATGATCGTCGAGATCACCGCAGGCGATGTTGGCAGGCTGGACGGCCTGCCCGCCAGCTTTCGTCTCGCCGCCATGCTGCTGGTGCGCTTCCGGAAAGGGCGCCTCGACATCATCGTGCCAGATGGCAGGACCCTGCGTTTCGAGGGCCCCGAGGAGGGCCCCAGGGCGGAAATCATCGTCCACGATGCGGGGCTTGCGCGCAGCGTGCTGGCCAAGGGCGACATTGGCTTTGCGGAAATGTTCATGGACGGAAAGTTCGACACCCCCGACCTCGCGGCGGTGCTCGAATACTTCACGGTCAATTTCGAACGTGCGGGAAAGCTGGCGATGGGCGGCACGCTCACGCGCTATCTCAACGCCGTCCGGCACGCGCTTCGTTCCAACACGAAACGGGGCTCGAAACGGAACATACTCGCGCACTACGACCTCGGAAACGAGTTTTACGCCCGCTGGCTCGATCCCTCAATGACCTATTCGTCAGCCCTCTACTCGCGGCCTGACCAGTCGCTCCAGGACGCGCAGCTCGCCAAGTATCGGGCCATCGCGACGCATCTCGACCTCAAGCCCGGCATGACCGTGCTCGAAATCGGTTCGGGTTGGGGCGGTTTCGCCGAAGTCGCCGCGCGCGAGTTCGGCGCCAGGGTCACGTCCGTGACCATTTCCAACGCCCAGCACGACTGGGCCGTGAAGCGCATCGCCGACGCGGGTCTGTCGGGTCAGGTCGACATACAGCTTCGCGACTATCGCGACCTCTCCGGCCAGTTCGACGCGGTTGCGTCGATCGAGATGTTCGAGGCCGTCGGCGAGAAGTATTGGCCCAACTATTTCGCGAAGGTCGCCGAAATCCTGAAGCCGGGCGCCAAGGCCGCGCTGCAGGTCATAACGATCGAGGATCAAGAATTCGAGCGCTATCGTTCGCGCCCGGACTTCATCCAGAGGTACATCTTTCCCGGCGGCATGCTTCCGTCGATCGAGCGCCTCGGCAGGGAGTCCGCCCGCGTGGGACTGGACTTCAGGACCGCCACGCTGTTTGGACAATCCTACGCACGCACGCTGGCGGAATGGCAAAATCGGTTCGAACCGGAATGGGACGCGATCTCCCGCCTTGGTTTCGACGAGCGGTTCCGGCGACTGTGGCTCTACTATCTGGCCTATTGCCAGGCGGGTTTTCGTACCGGCCGAATCGATGTCGGCCATTTCGTGCTGCGTCGTCCACCTGGTTGAGTTCGGAAGGTTTAGGCGCATAACCGCCAAGGCCTATATCAGCGGCGGCCATTGTCTCGCTACTGATACTGGAACGGGCATATCTGGTTGTAGCGGCCCAAGCGACCGCAAGCAGAGCAGCACCGCACGGGAAAACCTCACCGACACGGGCGTCGAGCTGCCCGACGAACTCAGCGTCACCCAGAAGCGCCTGATCGACTACGCCTCGCCGGGTCTGCGCGGGCTTCTCGGCTACGCCTGACGGTCGGCCCTAAACATCAAAATCAAGCCCGATGGCCGAAAACCGCTCGCGGCTCTCCTGCCAGCGCTCCGACACCTTGACGCGCGTGAACAGGTGGACCGGACGGCCAAGAATTTGCGCCAGTTCCTTTCTGGCGGACATGCCGATCTCCTTGATCGTCAGTCCACCCTTTCCGAGTATGATGCTGCGGTGGCCTTCGCGCGCCACATAGATCACCTGGTCGATCCTGACCGAGCCATTGTCGTGGGTTTCCCAGTTCTCCGTCTCGACCGTGAGCTGGTAGGGCAATTCCTGGTGCAGTCTCAGCATCAGCTTCTCGCGCAGGATTTCCGCCGCCAGCAGCCGCACCGGCATATCCGCCGCCTGGTCTTCCGGAAACAGGTAGGGCCCTTCGGGCATGCGCGCCGCCAGCATGTCGGCCAGCGCATCGACGCCATCGCCATTGAGGCCCGAGATCATGAACACGTCCGAATAGACGCCGGTCTCGAACAGCTTCCGGGCGACCGACAGCAGCGCCGCGCGATCCAACAGGTCGATCTTGTTGAGTGCGAGCACCGCCTGTTTTCCGATCTCCCTCAGGCGGGCGATGACGCCCTCGTCGTCATCATGTCCACGCTCTTTCTCGAACTGCCGCTCGTGACTGACCCACAGCCGCGCATCGACCAGGTGGACCACGGCGTCGGCGTCGCCCGCGCCTTCCCAGGCTGAGCGCACCATCGCCCGGTCGAGCCGGCGCTTCGGCGCGAAGATGCCAGGCGTGTCCACCAGGATCACTTGCGATGCGCCCCGCATCATCACGCCGCGTATCGGGAATCGCGTCGTCTGCACCTTGTGGGTGACGATGGACACTTTCGAGCCGACCAGCCGGTTGACCAGCGTCGACTTTCCGGCGTTGGGGGCGCCGATGATGGCCGCGAATCCCGCTCGGGTTGTGCCGTTCATGGTGCGGACCTTTCGGTCATCTGGCTCATGGTCGACTGGCTTTCGGCCATCCGGATATCGATCGCTTCGAGCATCGCCTTCGCTGCGGCTCTCTCTGCATCCTGTTTGGAGGCGCCGGTCCCGACCGCCTCCGGCCATCCCTCAATCCCGACAAAGGCCGTGAAGACGGGCGCATGATCGGGACCCGCCGGAGCCTCATGGCGATAGGCCGGCGTATCCTGGCCCAGCCCCTGCGACCATTCCTGGAGCGCCGTCTTGGGATCGCGCGGCGTCGTCTCCGACCGACTCAAGGCCTCTTTCCAGTGCTTCAACACGAACGTCCGCGCAGCGGTCAGCCCGCCGTCGAGATAGACCGCCCCAAGCGCCGCCTCCAGCGCATTGGCCAGCAGGGAGCGCTTGGACGTCCCGCCCGTCGATCGTTCGGCCTCGTCAACGAGAAGATACCGCCCCAGCCCGAGCCGGGAGCCGACGACGGCGCAGGCCTCGCGGCTCACCAGCGCATTGAGACGGGGTGCGAGATCGCCTTCCCGCACGCCCGGAAATCGTTCCAGCAGCGTCTCGACCATCACCAGCGCGAGCACCCGGTCGCCGAGAAATTCCAGCCGCTCATTGCTCCACTCCGCCGCCTTGCCCTGGGCGGCGCTGCGATGGGTCATCGCCCGATCCAGCAGCGACGGATCCTTGAAGCGGCGGCCGAGCGTTTCCTCGCACGCCTGCCGCTGTTCGAATGTCAGTTCCGGCGCAGCGACCAACGCCCGCGCCCTGTTCTTGCGCCGCTTTCCGGTATGACTGCTGTTCGGCCGCATCAGGTCCCCGTCGCCGCCGGCGTCGCCTCGATGATCACCATGGCCTGCGCATAGGGATACTCATCCGTGATCGTCAGGTGGATCACGCATGTCATTCCGTCTGGCGTCAGGATTTTCAGGCGCTCCGCCGCACCACCGGTCAGAGCAAATGTCGGCCGGCCGCTTGGCAGGTTGACGACGCCCATATGCTTCCAGTGCACGCCGCGCCTTGGCACGCCGGTTCCGAGCGCCTTCGCGCAAGCCTCCTTGGCGGCGAAGCGTTTCGCATAAGTCTCGGCCCGCAGCTTGCGGCGATCCGCCAGCGCCCGCTCGGTTTCGGTGAACACGCGGTGCGTGAAACGCTCGCCAAAACGCTCCAGAGATTTCTCGATCCGGCGAATGTCGCAGATGTCCTGACCGAGGCCGATGATCATCGGCTGACATGCCCGCGCGCCATATCGATTTCCTGGCGCATCCGCCGCACGGCCGCGTCCAGCCCGACAAACAGGGCCTCGCCCATGATGAAATGCCCGATATTCAGCTCACGCACCTGCGGGATCATCGCCACCGGCTGCACCGTGTCATAGGTCAGACCGTGCCCGACATGAATCTCGATGCCCTTGTCGGCGCCGTGCTCGGCGGCCTCCTGCAGTCGTTTCAGCTCGTCCAGCGCACCATCCCTGTCACCCGCGAAAACCAGCTCCACATAGCGTCCCGTATGCAGCTCCACCACCGGCGCGCCCATGGCCTCGGCGACCGCGACCTGTACCTTGCTCGGCTCTATGAACAGCGAGACGCGGACGCCGGCCTCCGCCAGCTTCGTCACGAAAGGCTGCACCTGATTGTGCAGCCGCGCGACATCGAGGCCGCCCTCGGTCGTGCGTTCCTCGCGCTTTTCCGGCACCAGACAGGCGGCGTGCGGCCGATAGTCCAGCGCGATCGCAAGCATCTCCTGCGTCGTCGCCATTTCCAGATTGATCGGCAGCTTGACGGCGTCGCGCACCGCCGCCAGATCCGCGTCGCGTATGTGCCGCCGGTCCTCGCGCAGGTGGATGGTGACGCCATCGGCGCCGGCGGCTTCCGCGATGGCCGCCGCCCGCGCGGGATCGGGATGGGCGACGCCGCGCGCGTTCCTGATGGTCGCGACATGGTCGATGTTGACGCCCAGACGTGCGCGCGTGAGGCTCATGCGAGCCCCCGGCTGCCCGGCTTGACCGCCGGCAGTTTCGCCAGCTCCGGCGGCAGATCACTGGCGTCATAATCTGGAAAATCCACCGCCGCGAGCGACACCAGCTTCAGGCCGCCGACGTCCGCCTTGCCATTTGCGCGATCGACGATACATGCCGCGCCGACCACGTTCGCGCCCGCCGCATGCATTGCGGCCAGCGTCTCGCGCATCGAAACGCCAGTGGTGACAATGTCCTCGACGATCACCACACGATCCTCCGGCGTCACGCTGAAGCCGCGCCGCAGGCTCATCGCGCCGCCCTCCCGCTCGGTGTAGATCGACCGGCAGCCCAGCGCTCGCGCCGTCTCGTACCCGGGGATCAGACCTCCGACGGCGGGGCCTACGACGACGTCGATCTTCCCGAACTCGGCCTCCAGCTTGCGGGCCAGAGCCGCGCAAAGACGCTCGGTTGTCGGCGGATGCGAGAACACCAGCGCCTTCTGCAGGAAGACAGGGCTGCGCCGCCCGGACGACAGGATGAAATGCCCCTCGAGCAGCGCGCCGACCTTGCGGAACTCGTCGAGAACGTCACCGGTGTTCATGCGGGATGCCTAGCGCCAACGGGCCGTCGCCTCAACCATGGACTCTTGCCTCCCCATGTCGCGCAGCGACTGGGCGAGGCAACCAACCTCATCCCCTGATCCGCTCGGCGCGGTCGACGACTGAAAGGGCGCGCATGGCGGCCACGATCTGCGTCAGCCGGCGCGAATCCTCCACCTCGATGTCGAACTCGAAATCGAAAAAATCGGTCGAGCGCTTCAGCGTCTTGACGTTGATGATATTGCCCTGTGCTTCCGACACCGTCTTGCACAGCAGCGCCAGCGCGCCGCGCCGGTTGGCGGTGGTGACGACGATCCGGCCCACGGCGAGCACTTCGTTCGCCTTGTCCGTCCGGGCCTTCCAGCGCAGGTCGATCCAGCGATCCGCCTGCCCCTCGAAATCGGCCAGCCGCGCGCAGTCGATCACATGCACCTCTATGCCGCGTTCCGGTATCAGCACGCCGACGATCCGGTCTCCCGGCAGGGGCGAACAGCATTCGGCAAGGTGCAACGTCACGCCTGGCGTCAGGTCATCGCCCGCCACCAGGCTGGGCGCCGCTTCGCCGTCCGCCCCCGGGGCGGTCTGACGGGCCGGATCGTCAATGCCGGGAAACGCCGTCGCCATCAGCTCCGCCGTGGTCATCCTGCCGCGACCCACGCTTTCGGAGAGCGCCTCCATTTTTTCATGGCCGGCCCGTTCGGCCATTTCGGGTTTGTTGACTTCGGACGGCTCAAGC
The DNA here is from genome assembly GCA_034439955.1 of Alphaproteobacteria bacterium. Lineage (GTDB taxonomy): Bacteria > Pseudomonadota > Alphaproteobacteria > Caulobacterales > Hyphomonadaceae > UBA7672. The sequence continues at coordinate 12,611 of JAWXBJ010000169.1, read as the reverse complement.
CCGATCCGGCGCAATGCATGTTCGATCAGCCGGTTGCCGATGGCGATGAACTCGCCGCGCTCGGCAGCCCGCGTCAGCCGCCGGATCGCCGATCGCGCGCGGCCGGTGACGGCCAGGCCCTCCCAATTGGCGTGCACCGCCGCCTTCGAGCCGCGAATGATCTCCACCACGTCGCCATTCTCCAGCGCCGTGCGCAGGGGCCGCTCGACATTGTTGATCCGGGCGCCGACAGTATGATCGCCAATCTCGGAGTGGACGGCATAGGCGAAGTCGAGCGGCGTCGATCCGGCCGGCAGCTTGACCAGTTTCCCTTTCGGCGTGAACACGAAAACGCTGTCGCGATACATCTGCAGCTTGGCGTGTTCGAGAAATTCCTCAGGTTCGGCGCCATGCGCCAGCATGTCGGCGAACGCGGTCAGTTCGGCCTCGGCGTCGAGCCCCTCGGCGCGGGCCGCCTCGGCGTCGAAACCGTATTCGGCGTTCTTGTAGGTCCAGTGCGCCGCGACGCCGCGGTCGGCGATCGCATCCATGTCTCGCGTGCGGATCTGCAGCTCGACACGGCGGTTGCCAGGTCCCAGGAATGTCGTGTGAATCGACCGGTAGCCGTTCGGCTTGGGCACCGAGATATAGTCCTTGAACCTCTCCGACAGCGCCGCCCATTGCTGGTGCGCGGCGCCCAGCGCCCTGTAACATTCCTCCACCGAGCCGACGATCAGACGGTAGGCGAACACGTCGCCGAGATCCTTGAAGGAAATCGACTTCGATTCCAGCTTTCGCCAGATCGAGTAAGGCCGTTTCATCCGGCCGCGCAGTTCGCCGCGAACGCCGCGCGCGAACATCACCGTCTCGATGTCGGACTGGATGCGGCTGAGATTGGCGTGATCGTCCGACAGGATTTCGTCCAGCCTCACGACGATCGCCTCATACGCCTCCGGATTGACGACCCGAAAGGCGTGGTCCTCCAGTTCGCCTGCGAAGATCGACAGCCCGACCCGGCGCGCCAGGGGCGCATAGATGTCCAGCGTTTCGCGGGCGATGCGCTGCCGGCTTTCCGGCTTCGGCATGAACTCGATGGTGCGCATGTTGTGCAGCCGGTCGGCCAGCTTGACCAGCAGCACACGGATGTCCCGCGTGGTCGCCAGGATGAACTTCTGGAAGTTCTCCGCCTGCTGCTGGCGCGGACCCTCGCCGTCCAGCCTGGGCAGCTTGGTGACGCCATCGACGAGGTCGCCCACCTCGTCCCCGAACAGCGCCCGGATTTCCTCCACCGTCGCCTCGGTGTCTTCCACAGTGTCGTGCAGAAGTCCGGCAATGATGGTCGCCTGGTCCATCCTGAGTTCGGTGAGGAGGCCCGCGACCGCGACCGGATGGGCGTAGTAGGGATCGCCGGAATGGCGCAGCTGCTGGCCATGCTTGAGAGTGGCGAAGACATAGGCCTTGTTGAGCGCCTCCTCGTCGGCGTCCGGCTGGTAGACCTTGACGCGGTCGACCAGTTCGTACTGACGCAAAAAGCCGCGCGAGCGCGGCTTTCCATCGTCCGTCTTCTTCCTGGCGGCAGGTGCGACCGGCGCTGTCTGGCCCATCGCGTCAAGACCCATCAAAAGCGTTCTTCGCGAGCCGATTCGAGTTCAACCTGGTAGGCCTTCAGCACCTCTTCCTCGGATGAGGCGGGAGCTGCCGCAAGGGCGCGCTTGTCCTCCTCGCGCTCGGCTTCCTCGCCGGGACGGATTTCCTGAAGGCCGGCGACCAGGCTGTCCCGGATGGTTTCCAGATCCACCGTCTCGTCGGCGATCTCCCGCAGGGCGACAACCGGGTCCTTGTCGTTGTCGCGGTCGATCGTGATCGGAGCGCCTTCACGGATCACCCGGGCGCGGTGGGACGCCAGAAGAACCAGCTGAAAGCGGTTGGGCACTTTCTCGACGCAATCTTCGACAGTCACCCGAGCCATCAATTTCTCCTGCTGAAGCCAGCCTGCCGAAGCGGTGAACCCGCAGCGCACCGGACGAGGGTGCGCATCCGCTTTGCACAAAAAACGAGATGACAGCGATTCACGTCCCGGATCGCGGGACCCGGGCCGATCACTGTCAGAGCCGTCTGCATACTGCATGGATCGCTCGTCTGCAACAGCAGTGGGCGCACCTTTGTCAGCCCTGCGTTTCTTGATCCGGCACGGCGCGTTTGAAGTGCGACAATTCCTATTGCCTGTGGATTGCAATCGTCCATATCGCGCTTACAGCCGCGTCAAAGACGACGGAGGCCGGCTTGCCTGGCTGGAACGGGCGAGGCTGGCAGGGAGTTGAACTGGATGGCGTTTTACAAGGACGAGCGTCTCGCCCTCTTTATCGACGGGGCCAATCTCTACTCTGCGGGCAAGACGCTTGGCGTCGAGGTGGATTACCGCAAGCTCCTTGAGGAATTTCGTCGCCGGGGCAGGCTGGTGCGCGCCTATTACTACACGGCGCTGGTCGAAAACGACGATTATTCGCCGATCCGGCCCCTGGTGGACTGGCTCCAGTACAACGGCTTCAAGGTCGTGACCAAGCCGGCCAAGGAATTCACCGATGCGTCGGGTCGCCGCCGCATCAAGGGTGACATGGACGTCGAGATCGCGGTCGATATGCTGAATCTGTCCTCCAGCGTGGAGCATGTCGTGCTGTTTTCGGGTGATGGGGATTTGACCCGCCTCGTACTGGCGGTGCAGGAAAAAGGCGTGCGCGTCTCCGTGGTGTCGACACTCAAGACCTCGCCTCCCATGATCGCCGACGAGTTGCGGCGGGCGGCCGACACCTTTATCGAGCTTGCCGACCTGGCCGAACTTGTGGGTCGCCCTCCGCGACAGTCGGCCCTGGTGTCAGCCGGCCATGATGATGACGACGAGGAAGACGATACGTGACATTTCCAGGGGTCAAGTCCGCGTCCGCCGCCGACCCCGCCCAGTTCCCGCCCGAAGCCCCAAAGGGCTGCCTTCTCTGCCCCCGCCTCGTCGCCTTCCGGCGGGCCAATGAGGACCTCCATCCTGGCTGGTTCAATGGGGCCGTCCCGTCCTTCGGCTCGATGGACGGGCGCTTGCTGATTGTCGGCCTGGCCCCCGGGCTACAGGGCGCCAACCGAACGGGCCGCCCCTTCACCGGCGACTGGGCGGGCGATCTCCTCTACGCGACGCTTGCCGCTTATGGTTTCTCGGCGGGCCAATATGACGAAAGACCTGATGACGGGCTCGAACTGCGGGACACAGTGATTTCAAACGCGGTCCGCTGTGTTCCGCCAGGGAACAAGCCCACCGGCGCCGAAATCATCACCTGCCGGACGTTTCTTGCAGCCCGCATCCAGTCCCTCCCCAATCTCGAAATCATACTGGCGCTGGGCCGGATCGCGCACGACTCGACCGTTCGCGCCCTGGGCGGGAAGCCTGGCGCTGCAGTCTTCGGCCACAACCGGCGTCACGCGCTCCACCGGCCGGAGGGGCCGATCGCCCTTTATGACAGCTATCACTGCTCGCGCTACAACACGAACACCGGCCGGCTCACCGAGGCGATGTTCCATGCCGTCTTCACCGCGATACGGGCGGAGCTCGGTCCCGCACCCTGATGGACACCGAGCTGGTTTTCACGTAGGCCGGCGCCCTGCCGGGCGGCTCTTTCGCAGGAAGCCGGGCGGTAAGCGGGTGTAGCACAATGGTAGTGCAGCAGCCTTCCAAGCTGAGTACGCGGGTTCGATTCCCGCCACCCGCTCCAGCCCTCCAGTCGCCAGAAGACGGGTTAACGCTACGGCATTCGACCCCGGCATCGGGCCGAGCGAGGAGATTTTCTCTCCATGCAGCCGGTTAGCTGGCCAATCCGGCGCCGGCCGTCAGATTCTCTTAGGTAAATTGCGCCATGGTCCGGATGGAACTTGGTTCTGACGTATGGCACGGGCGAACAGGTCACGGGCTTTCCGGGACGTGCGATCGGGCGCTGCCAAGCCTCAGAATACAGACAGGACGATAGATGGCGACCGCGAAACTCGATCTTGATCCGATCTTCGTCGAGGCGGTGGAATGCCTTCCGGACGGCCTCACGGTTTTCGACCGCGATGGTCTGCCCATGCTTTACAACAGTGTTTCGGCCCTGCGCTTCCCGCACCTCTATGAGGCTTTTGAGAACGGCGCCGCCAATTATCGCGCCGCGCTGCGCTACTCCATCGGCCAGTCGCGTCAGGATCTCGCGCCCGAGCAGATCGAGCAACTCACCGAACGCTATGTCGCCCTGGCCGACAGCGGCGAAACCTACGAAATCAAGACCCCGAACGATCGCATCGTCCAGGTCACCTACCGGCCCATGTCCGACGGTCGCAAGGTGGCGATCTCCGTCGATGTCACCGATCTGCGCCAGCGCGAGCGGGAATTGAAGAAAGCCCAGCTGGAGGCCGTCGCAGCCTCCAACGCCAAATCGGCTTTCCTCGCCAATATGAGCCACGAGATCAGGATGCCGCTCAACGGAATTCTCGGCATGGCCCAGGTCCTTGAAATGGCTGAACTCAATCCGGAGCAGCGCGATCAGGTCCAGACGATCCTGGACAGCGGCCGCAACCTGATGACCCTGCTCAACGACGTGCTGGATCTTTCCAAGATCGAAGCCGGAAAGATCGCCATCGTGAGCGCGGACACCGACGTGGCCCACACGCTGCGCCGGGTCCATCGCCTGTGGAAGCCCAAGGCGGAAGAAGCCGGCCTCGAATTCTTCCTGAGCTTCGACGCCGACCTTCCGCAGGTTCTCAATTTCGACGCGGTCCGCGTGCGCCAGTGCGTCTCGAACCTCATTTCCAACGCCATCAAGTTCACGCTCACGGGCCGGGTCGAGGTTTTCGTGGCGTCCAGGCAGATCGGCGCCGGACAGCATATGGTGAAGATACGCGTCAGCGACACCGGCGTCGGCATGGACGAGGAAACGGCCGGCCGCCTGTTCCAGCCCTTTGTGCAGGCCGATGATTCAACGTCGCGGAAATTTGGCGGAACGGGCCTTGGCCTGTCGATCACGCGCAAACTCGCCGAACTCATGGGCGGGGAGGCCACCGTGAAAAGCGAACTGGGACGCGGGTCCGAATTCACCTTCACATTCCTGGCGGGCGAAGCCGCCCCCCAGCATCGCATCGTCAGCGAGGGCGCCCCGCTTGGCGCAGAAGATGTCCGCTCCCAGCTCCGCAACCAGAACATCCGCGTTCTTCTCGTTGACGATCATCCGATCAACCGGCAGGTGGCGAGCCTCTTCCTGCGTCCGTTCAACATGCGCATTATCGAGGCGACCAATGGCAAGGAAGCGCTGGCCGCCCTTGCGGCGGAGAAATTCGACATCGTGCTGCTCGACATTCACATGCCGATCATGGACGGACCCGAAACCATCCGGAGGATGCGCGCTTCGGACGAGAGCTGGGCCCACCTGCCGGTCATCGCGCTCACCGCCGACGCCATGAGCGGGGACAAGGAGCGCTATCTCGCCATGGGCATGAACGGATACCTGTCGAAGCCGCTGGCGGAGCGCGACCTCATCTCCGAGATCACGCGGGTGCGCGCCCTCACGCCCGAACAGCTCAGGTCGGTCCCGGCCGCCGACAGCGAAGCGGCGTGATCCCCGGTTTGTCCGGCCAGAATTAAACTCTGGCGCATCGCACCGTTTTTGGCGCACCATCCCATGCCGCTCGCGCAAACGCGACGCCCGGCTCGAGGGGATCAAAACACGATGACGCCTTCAATCTTCAAGACCGCCGGACTCGCCCTCGCCGCGACGCTGGCTGCCGCCTGCGCCGGCACGCCAGACCCGAGTCCCGCAGAGATGGCGTCGGCGCCCGCGCCGGCCGCTCCGGCGGCGCCCCAAGCGCCGGCCGCTCCAACCGCTCCAGCGCCGCCCGCGCCAGCCGCTCCCAAGCCTGCCATGCCGCCCGAGTACGTGACCATCAAGATGGAGATCGACGTCGCCGCATCGGCGACCGACGCCTGGTCCAAAATCGGGGCCTATTGCGATCTCGGAAACTGGATCGCGCCGGGCCGCAAGGTTCCCTGCGAAGTTACGAAGGGCGATGGCGCTATCGGATCCGTCCGCTCGATCGCCAACGGCGCGGTCATCGAAGTGCTGACGGCGAAGACCGACCTCGCCTATGGCTACACCCAGCCTGCCAAGCCCGGCCAGTTCTACGACCTCTATCATGGCTTCCTGGAAGCCCGCCCGGTGACGGCGAAAACCTCGAAACTCCTTTACACCCTGATGTACGACGTATCCGACAAGGCCGATCAGGCCGCCAAGGATGCGGATGTCACGCGCCGCCGGACCCAGTTCGAAGGGGCTCTGAAGAACATGAAAGCCCTGGCGGAAGCAAAGTGATGCACTTGGCGCACTCCGGCTAGGGTAATTTCGGGACCGGATCGTTGGCAGGGGGTCGCACGAACGATCCTCCTGCTTGTCGGGACTTCGCGGTCCCGTCCACTTTCGTTTGCGCGGCGCGACTGTAGATATACGCCATGAGAATCGCCACCTGGAACGTCAACTCGATCAATGCGCGCTTGCCCACAGTGATCGAGGTGCTGGGCGCCGCCGACGCCGACGTGTGGTGCCTGCAGGAACTCAAATGCATCGACGAGAAATTTCCGCGCGCGGAGATCGAGGCGATCGGGTTCAACTGCGCGGTCTTTGGTCAGAAGACCTATAATGGCGTCGCGATCCTCTCGAAGTTTCCGATCTCGCAGGAGGTCCGCCACCTGCCCGGCGAACCCGGGGACGAACAGTCGCGCTATCTCGAAGTGCTGGTCGAAGCGCCGCGCCCGATGCGGGTCGCCTCGATCTACCTGCCCAACGGCAATCCGCGGCCGGGCGAAAAATACGACTACAAGCTGCGCTGGATGGACCGCCTGCTGGAGCGGGCGAGGCTACTGCTGCAGGAGGAAGAATCCGTCGTCCTGGCCGGCGACTACAACTGCATTCCCCGCAACCAGGATTGCTGGGAGCCCCGCGTCTGGGCCGACGACGCGCTGGCCTTTCCACCGACGCGCGAGCGCTTCCGGGCGCTTGAATGGCTGGGCTATAGCGACGCCTTCATGGCGCGCGACGCGCGTTCGGGCCAGTACAGTTTCTGGGACTATCAGGCGGGAGCATGGCAGAAAGACCACGGCATCCGCATCGACCATCTGATGTGCAGCCCGCAGGCCGCCGACCGGCTGGTCTCAGTAAAAATCTTCCGGGATGCGCGCGGTCTCGAAAAACCCTCGGACCATGTGCCGGTGATCGGGACATTTCTCGATTGAAGGGCCTTCTCAGAGTCGCCAAAAAAGACCCGGCGCGGCGCCAAGCGATGATCCGATGTCCGATCAGGGGCGTAAGCACTCCTGTCTTTGCCCGGCCCCGGTCGGACGAACGGCAATTCTCTCCCCCGAGAAAAGGTTCTGGGCCTTGCGGTTTTCCGCGAGGCCCTTTTTTTGTCTCCGCCGTGGGGCGCTGCTTTAATGCCCTTTCTGATGCCCGGTAAGCCAGTCCATGAAGGCAAGCAGCACCCCTGAGACCACGAAGGTGAGGTGCACGATCACCTGCCACATCATCCGGTCGCGGGCGGCCTCGTCGAACATGGCGGCCTCCGTCTCTCCGATTTCAAGGAAGGCGCGCAGCAGCGCGATCCCCGAAATGGCGACGATGGACGCGATCAGCTTCAGCTTGAGGCCGGAGAAATCCACCGTGCCCATCCATTCGGGACGATCCTCGACCCGGCCCACATCGATCTTCGAGACGAAATTCTCATAGCCCGAGAACATCACGATCAGGACAAGATTGGCCGCCAGCGACAGGTCGATCAGCGCCAGCGCCAGCAGGATGGCGCCCTCCGCCGACATGGGCTCGGTCGCCGACCAGAGGTGCGGAAATTCGTGCGCCAGCTCCTGGAAGAACACCACCATCAGCGCGGCCAACGCCGCGATCAGGCCGACATAGAAGGGCGCCATCAGCCAGCGCGAGGCGAACAGTCCGCTTTCAATCACATTTTCGAGGAAAGGCTTCTTGGCCATGAAGGGGTCCGGACTCTACAAAACTTGGCCCCTGCTAAGCGGAGAGCGGCGAAAAGATCAACCGTGTTCTCCGTCAAGACTATGTCTGCCAGGCGCTTTCGAGGGCCTTAAAATCAGGGTTCGACGGCGCCCCGCAATGCGTCCGGCGTGCGCCGCTGCGACATCGCGTCGATCAACAGGAACACCGCAGCGAAATCCAGCAGCATTTCCCTCACGCGATTGAGATCGTCCATCGGCCGGTGCATCGAGCCAGGCTCCAGCAGGTTCTTGCCCGCGACGCACAGGAACATCTCGCCGCCCGAGAAGGCGCACCGCAGCTGCTTGCCCTCGAATGTCTTCTCCAGAAGCAACAGCCTTTCCATGAAATCGGGCGTCAGGATAAAGCGCGCCTCGACCTGGTCCGAGCCATAGACTTCGAAGGCCTTCTCGAAGACCGGATCCTCCAGTTTCACGCGCGGAAGCTTCTGGCCCAGCTTCATGAAGGAATTCATGAAGCCGGCGTCACGAAACACCTTCGTTATGCCTTCAAACGGCTTGTGAAACCGCACCGCGAGGCATTGGCCGCGAAACACGGTCACCCAGGTCGTGCGCGTATTCCCCTTGCCGTCGGTCGTGGTTCTCTTGTCCTCGAGATGCGCCTCGAAGAATTCGAACGGCGCGTCGCCGCGCTGGCCGGTCAGCTGATCCTCATACTTCGCCCGATCCCACGATGGCACCAGCCCAAGATCGCGGCAGCGGAGCATCGCCCCGGGCGGCGGCGGGGCCATCTCGAACTGCATGCCGAACTGGTTGGCGACAGGCTCGACGAGCATCAGCTTGGTTTCATGGCCGAGTTTCGACAGCGCCATGCCGCCCCAGGCCCAGATGCCGCCGCCCGCCGCCACAGCCGCCGCCAGAACAAAGGGGGTGTTGAACAGCGCGAAGCCGCCGCCAGCGATCACCACCGCCGCGACGACGGCGATCAGTCCATAGCGCTGCTGACGCTTGACGGCCGCCACGCGCTCGGCCTCGCGTCCGGCCAGCCCCGGCTGGATCTGCGTGCGGTAGCGCTCGGCAAAGAAGCCGAAATCCGCCGGCAAGCCGTCGAGAGCCTGATCCAGCGTCAGCGTCTGCATGCGCTTGGCCATCAATTCCACCCGCCCGCCAGTCCCGTCGAAAGGTCACTCCTGCCGCGATTCACCGGTCGGCGACAGCGCCCGGACGGCGGACCGCCTTCCGACACGCCCTCAAAGATCCGCATAGACATGCGTCTCGGCCTCGGCCCCCGGATGCGTCACGGCGCCTTTCGAAGCAGCGCCGACGGACTGCGCGAACTTCCACAGCGCGCCTGACTGATAATTTGTCAGATGCGGCTTCCACGCCTTCCTGCGATCGGCCAACTCGGCTTCGGAGACCTCGAGCTCGATCGATCCGGTGATGGCGTTGAGCGAGATCATGTCGCCATCCCTGACCAGGGCGATTGGTCCGCCGAGCTGGGCCTCAGGCCCGACATGCCCCACGCAGAATCCCCGCGTCGCGCCGGAGAACCGGCCATCCGTGACCAGCGCCACCTTGTCGCCCATGCCCTGTCCGTAGATGGCGGCGGTGGTCGAGAGCATCTCCCGCATGCCCGGCCCGCCCCTCGGACCCTCATAGCGGATCACCAGCACCTCGCCTTCCCGGTAATCGCGCTGTTCGACTGCGGCGAAACATGCCTCCTCGCCGTCGAACACACGCGCCGGACCGCAGAACACCTGCATCGCGAGTCCCGCCACCTTCACGATCGCGCCCTCCGGCGCCAGCGAGCCCTTCAGCCCCACCACGCCCCCGGTTGGCGACAACGGATTTGAGACGGGCCTGATCACGTCCTGGTCATCGCGCCAGACGACATCGGCGAGGTTCTCCCGGATCGTCTTGCCCGTCACCGTCAGGCAGTCGCCGTGGAGCAGTCCGGCATCCAGCAGCGTCTTCATCAGCATCGGCACGCCGCCTGCTTCGCCCATCGCCTTGGCGACATACCGGCCGCCGGGTTTGAGGTCGGCGAGATAGGGTGTGCGCCGCATCACCTTCACCACGTCGTCGAGATCGAACCGGATGCCGCACTCGTGCGCCATCGCGGGCAGGTGCAATCCGCCATTGGTGGACCCGCCCGTCGCCGCCACGATGATCGCCGCATTCTCGAAGGCTTCGCGCGTGCAGATGGCGCGAGGCCGGATGTTCTTCTCGATCAGGTTCATTACGGCTACGCCGCTCGCGCGCGCATACTGGTCGCGGTCCCTGTAGACGGCCGGCAGCGCCGACGACAAAGGCAGCGCCAGGCCGATCGCCTCGCTGACGCAGGCCATGGTGTTGGCCGTGTATTGCCCACCGCATGCGCCCTCGCCCGGACAGGCGTGTGTCTCGATCAGGCGAAGCTCCTCATCGGTGATCTTGCCGACAGCATGCGCGCCCACGCCCTCGAAGACGTCCTGTACCGTCAGCTCCCGGCCATTGAGCATGCCGGGCATGATCGAACCGCCGTAAAGAAACACGCTAGGCACGTTGAGGCGGAGCATCGCCATCATCATGCCCGGAAGACTCTTGTCGCAGCCGGCGACGCCCACCAGCGCGTCATAGCCATGGCCGCGCATCGTCAGCTCGACGGAGTCCGCGATCACCTCGCGCGACACCAGGGACGAGCGCATCCCTTCATGTCCCATCGCGATCCCGTCGGTCACGGTGATGGTGCAGAACTCGCGAGGCGTGCCGTTCGCGGCCTTGACGCCTTCGGAGACCACCTGCGCCTGTCGCATCAGCGCGGTGTTGCATGGCGCGGCCTGGTTCCAGCACGAAGCCACGCCAACGAAGGGTTGTTCGATCTCCTTGGTGCCGAGGCCCATCGCATAGTAATATGACCGATGCGGCGCCCGCGACGGGCCGACCGTCACGTGGCGGGACGGCATACGTGTTTTGTCCCAGGTCTTGCGGGAGGGCGAGTTGGCCATGACGTCCCCGGAGCGTTGCTTCGTCAGGCGCTATATCACGTCCCCAAACCGGGGAAAGCGCCAGCAACGCACCAGAAACGGACAGCGCCAGAAACGAACAGCGCCTGTGTCATCCCCGCATGATTGGGGAGCCGGCTGCGTCATGCTGCTCGCGGGCCATCGCAGCACGTCTGGCCCAAATCGAACGGAGCGCAGCGGAGAAAGACCCGTGACGCGCTTCCTGGCCAGCCTTCGCACCGAACGGTCGCTTCCGGATAGCGGCTGGCGCAGCTTCAGGGATGATCGTCGCCGGGCGATCCGGGGACAGCCTGCCCCTCGCTCCACCCCCTACTGGTGCGCCTCCACATAATGCCGCTCCAGCCAGTCCTCGCCATAGTCATTGCGCGGATCCCGAACTATGGCGTGCACATGATTGGCGGGGCCGCCGCTCGCCATATCCGGCTCACGCGCATACTCGATCAGGATCGACGGCCCGTGAATGCGATACATGAAACGCCGGGCGGGATCATCCGTCGGCCCCCACCAGGCGACATGGAGCTTGTCGAGGCCGTCCTTGCGCACCGCCTCGAGCTGGGAGTCCGCAACCTCGTCTGCGGCGTCGCCGGTGTATTCGCGGATCAGGCCCCAGAGGATCGCCTGCTGGTCCGCGCGCAACATCGACGCTGGCATGCCTACCGGCGCCGCGAGGCTGTCTTTCCGCCCCCTGCCGGTGAACAGGTCCGCGCTGACCTCGGCGCCAAGCAGGGTGCGTGCGCGCTGCTTCTCGTCGAGCGTTGCAGCGAGCGCGAACGCACGGTCGATTTCGTGTTCGAGCACCCGCCAGCCGGCGTACTTGCCGCTCGTTACTGTCTGCGGGCTGGCGCCCAGAAAAAGCGGCGTGAAGGCGATCTTCCCGCCCGCCACGGTGAAGTTCGCGGCGAGGTGATGGCCGCTGAGCATCCAGCCCCAGTTGGCGTCTCCGGGCTGGCCGAAAACCACGATCCAGTACTGCCCCGAATCCCGCGACCGCGTGATCGGCTCGCGCCGGGCGCGCGCTGCGGGGGCAAGAGTGAGCAGGGCTGCTTCCTCTTCAACGCGCAGAATGTCGTCGATCCACATGATCGAAGCGGCCTTGTGATAGCCTTGGCTCGACATCGCAGCGAGCAAGACTTCGTGGAACGCCGAACGCTGGGCGTCGTCGAGCGATCCCAGAGCAAGGCCATCTCGCGGCGCCATCGGAACGGGCAGATTGCTCCAGTTGACGCGCGCCGCATCATCCCCGAAAGGCCGGACGATCGTGTCTCGCTGGGCGTCGGTCAGCGTCTCGAGGAAAGCCGTCGCCGCCTCGCCCATCGTCTGCGCCCGCGACGCCTGGGCCTGGGCCGCAGGAGTGAGACCGAGAACCGCCGCCGTGAGTGCGATCACCAGCCCCGCAAAAAAATCACCCCGCGCACCGCGCCTCGTCCCGGCCATGAGACCCTCACCTGTTCCAAGCAAGGACTAACATGCGGCTGCTCGCCGCTCAATCAAGTGGCATCCTCCGTGCCATGTGTTTCCCGGGCCCGGGAAACAAAGCGCAGCTCGCCGTCCTGCATCGCAACTTCTTTCATGGCCCAACCTGCCCCAGGTCCGCCGAAGTTCGGGTTTTG
>JAWXBJ010000168.1:0-12360 GCA_034439955.1 Alphaproteobacteria bacterium | reverse complement strand
CGTTCGTGGCCCTACCCACTATGGCCTCTATACTTAACCTTGACACAAAAACTACTTAACCTGAAATATGCCACCGCAATGAGAGCTTTTCCATCATGGCAGATTTGTCCCTTGATGCCGGAATTGACTCCATCTGCTGGTCCAATGATCGTGGGTTTGATCGCTTCAAGCGAGGTACCCAACGATTTCATAGGGCCATCCAACCGCTGGTTCTGGCGGCCGCCCACGCCACACGGGGGCAAGACAGCAACAAGCGGGCCAAATGAGATGCGCATTTTTGGCCGCGCAAACTACTGTGCCAACACGGCACGCCGCATGCTGCCTGTACCAAGGGCACATGCTTGCGCAAATTCTATCCTCAGCAAGCGACTCTAGAGCTGAATCGAATACCCGGCGACCACATGGCCAGCCATCCATTCGGCATAAATCCTGAACTGGACCGACGAGCATTGAACTGCGGAAAAGCTTGAGGGCGCGGAAGTGATACCGCATAAAAAAGTACCGTACGGTCGCTTCAAGCCGACCGATGCCGTCGTCTTTGCTGTACCCGCGCGCACTTCCTCGAAGGCGGTTGGTCGTTTGTGCGGAACTCGCTGCATCCCTCGGGGAGCGTGACCATGGACGTCAAATATGTCCTTCGGCGCCGAGAAGCCGGCCAACGTGACTCTCTGTCGATTTTGACCTATTCCGCCTCCTGCTGAGACCAACAGACGGGAGTGCAGCACTTTGGTTAAAATGCAGACTCTGGTGATGGCTTGCCTTATAGTATTGTCGAACATTCTCGCTGTTGCTTGCGCACAGGATCGCGCGACAATTACAATTGATCACTCCAACTACCAACAGGTCATGCGTGGCTGGGAAGTCACGGCGGATATGACCGATGACGACCACCCGGAAGCGGTGTCGCTATATCGTGAACAACTATACGACATGGCTGTCGCGGATATCGGCATCGACCGACTGCGGCTTGAGATACGCAGCGGCGCCGAGAGCGACAATAAAGCGTGGAAACGCTTCAGTTCTGGCGAAATCAGCTATGAGGCCTGGCGGCCCTTGCGCTATCCGACGGTCAACGACAATAACGACCCACGGGTCATTGACTGGACAGGTTTCGACTTTTCCGAACTTGATGACACAATCGAGGCCATTGTCCTCCCGATGAAGCGTCGCGTCGAGGCGCGGGGAGAACATCTGTTTATCAACCTCTGTTATGTCGCCTTCACCGTGCAGATCACGGAAGGGAATTACGAGCACGCTGATCCAGAAGAGTATGGGGAGTTCGTTCTCGCCACCTACCTGCACGTTAAAGAAAAGTACGGCTTCACTCCTGATTCCTGGGAGGTCCTGCTTGAGCCGGACAATGGAACGCGCCAGTGGAATCCAACGATCATGGGCGAAGCAGTTGCGGCGGCCTCAAAAAGGTTAAAAGAGAACGGTTTCATTCCCGCTTTCGTGGCGCCATCGACCACGGACATGGCGCATGCTGTTCCCTGGATCGAGGCAATCGCCCGGGTTCCTGGCGCGATGGAAAACATAGTCGAATTTTCATACCACCGCTACCGCAACTCAAGTGCCGAAAACGCCAAAAAGATTGCGGCTATTGGCGACCGGTTCGGCAAATCGACATCGATGCTCGAATGGTGGTTCAAGAACGGGACCTACAAAGTTCTCTGGGAAGATCTCGTCAAAGGTAAGAACGCGTCATGGCAGGGCCAAGTCATCCGGACACTGTTCGACGTGAATTTCGCAAACCCGGAAAAGCCAACCGTGTCCATCGCAAGCGATACGCGGATGAACCTGCAGTACTTCCGCTACATCCGCTTTGGCGCGCAGCGGATCGGAGCGCTTTCCACTGACCCCGACAACACCCGGCCGACGGCCTTCGTCAATCGCGACGAATCTCTGGTGATAGTGGTCGACACGAAAGGCCCCGTCACGATGACTATCCGTGGCGCGACCGAGGGCAAGTATTCCGTCAGTTATGCGCTTGATGAGCGCAGCGTATTGGAGCCAGAACCTGTCCTTACCGATGCGAACGGCGACCTCATCGTCCGAATGCCGGGCCGGGGCGTCATAACCGTGCGGTCCGCTGTACTAGCGAAGGAACGTTAGGTGACAGAATTTTCAAGGCGTATCTCGTGACCTCGCAGCTGCTCCCCATCGACCGCGCTGCTTGAGACTATCCGCAACCATACGCATTCCGGTTTCGAAATCGACCTTCGGCTCATAGCCTAGGTCCTCGCGCGCGCGGACAATCGAACACGAGCCCCGGGCGCGCAGCATAGCGAGATCCGAAGGGGGTGGACGATACACGATTGGCTTTCCAACGCTGGCAAACGCTCTCAACCAACGCCGGCCGGCAGCGATCGTCCCGTGCGGGAAAACAGATCGAAACACGCGAATTGCTTGGCGCAGGGCGTTCGGGGCGGCGGGGCGCCTTGTAGACCCCGACGCCTCCGGTATTTCTGGCATCGCTTCAAGGCTTGCCGCAGGTTTGCCGAGCAGCTGTGCGTGCGCATTGTAGAAGTCGCGCCATGCGACGGGATGGGCGCCGGAGATGATGTATCGCGCTCCCGAATGCACCTTCTGGCGAAGCGCCAAAATCGCCGCAGCGACTAAGTCGTCGATATGGACCGCGTGGCAGAAACCATCCTGGCCAGCTGGAAGTACAACGGCCCCGATCCGAAACTGATCAAGAATCTTTTCAGTCCACTGTGGCGACCGAGGGCCGTAAACAATTGTCGGCTGAAGGATCGTATGGGGCAGTGGCGATCTGGCCAGCCGCTTTTCCATGGCGCGCTTCGTCTGTTTGTAGATCCCGCCGGGGCCGTCTGCGGGCGAATCCTCTGTAATGTTCCCGCCGGGCCACCCGTCATAAACAGCGATCGAGCTGAATTGGACGAAGGCCTTTAGGCTTGCCGCAGCCTCGCAGGACTGCAGCAATGCTTCAAACTCGTTCAGAAGTTCCGTGCCGGGCGCGGAAAAGTCGTAAGCAAGATTCACAACCGCGTCGGCCCCCGCCACGAGATTCGCCGCAGCCGACGCAGACTGGGCGCATTTGGCAAGCTTGACACTCCCCAGATCATTCCAGGGGTTGCGGCCCATCGATCTGACAATGACCGTAACTCTGGCGCCTTCGAGTTCCGCAAGCGCGCGTACAAGACGCGCCCCGATAAAACCGCGTCCCCCGTTTACGACAATTTGCTTTCCAGCTAGCGATGTCAGATCGGCCATGGTTGCACCTTGAGGACGACTGGCAGGGGTCCAAAGTCCCCTGCTAGATCCACATCAAATCCGCAAGGACCGTCGACAATGCTCCGTTGTAACACCAACGGCCCCAAGGCTTGACCTCACCCAGTCGCGAGCGGTGATTGAGGTGACCTGCGGATCATTGGCGAGGAAATTCAAAGCGTCGCGGCAGGCTTCGACAATGTCCTCGGCGCGCCGCCAGGCCCAGATGTTCTCCGCCGAGTTCAGCTCCGGGGGATAGCGATAGCGCTGCCTCGTACACCACGTTCATGGACACGACCATGTGACAGTTCACAGGCGTGGAATAAATCCACCTCCGATTCCGTTTTCTGGGTGTTATCCAGAAGGAGCCCCTGATGAGACGAACCCATTCTGCCCTTGCGGTTATCGCTCTTGTGTTGGCGTCAGCCCCGGCGCTGGCGCAGGAGTCCCCGCCGACGGACGACAACGCTGCGGTCATGGCTTTTGCCCAAAGCGGCGCCATAACCACCGCGACGCCCAACGGCGTTGCTGTCGCTGGACCGATCGTGATTGCGCCCAAACTGCCAGAAGACATTCCTCCCTCGATTCACGAGCAGATCCGTCACCTGAAGGCCCGCCTTGACAACGCCTACCCTGACGTTGGCGACGCGCGGAAGTTCACCTTCATCGCGGACTATCTGGACATTGACTTCCGCCGGCTGTGGAACGCCTATCATCCCGAACGTCCCGACCGTCCGTTGATCGAGGCGCGGCCGATCGACGCCCGTCCTGTCGATCGCGTGCGGCCAGTGGATCCGCAACGGGTTCGCCCGGCGCAGATCACTCGCGTCGCTCCCTCCAGGCCCGCGCCGCTTGTACGCCCCGCACCTGTTGTCCGACCGTCACGCCCACGCTGATGGGTCGTAGGCAGAAAATCTCTTGCCTTTGCCGGATGGGCCTTCCGCCTGTCCGGCGCTTGCGTGCATGATTCGAACTTAGACCCAAGGGGGATCCGTGAAAAAGAGACTCGCACTCGGCTGCGCTGGCCTTGCCGCAATAGCCGCGCCAGGCGCGTTCGCGCAGGCCAGTCTTGCAATCAGCTCGGAATACTCCTCCGGCGCTTATGGCGAGACGACTGACACCACCCTGCTCTACGCGGCAGTGTCGGCGGGCTATGCGTCCGGCGGCTGGGCTTTTGATGCGACGCTGCCCTGGGTGCAACTCGACGGGCCGGCGACCTTTCTGGGCGCCGACACACCTCTCGGACGCGGGGCCACAACGCGCGGACCAAACGACCAGGTATCCGGCTTCGCGGATGTCGGACTGTCCCTGTCCAGAACCTTCGCTCTCGGCGCCGAAGGCACGACGCGGCTCGACATCACAAGCCGCGTGCTGTTGCCGACGGGCGACGAGAAGAAAGGTCTCAGCTCAGGGGACGCGCGCTCCTCTCTCGGTCTCGATCTCTCGCAGGATGTCGGCGACTGGACGTTGTTCGCCGGCGGAGGACATCGGTTCAACGGCGGCGCATATGAGGATGGCTGGTTTGGCTCGGCCGGGCTTGCCTGGACAGGCTCGAGCATCTCCACCGGCGCCGCGTATGATTTCAGCGAATCATCGACCGCCAGCGTCGAATCGGCGAGCGAAGTGTCGGTCTGGATCGGGTTGCCCTTGGGCAAGACGTCGCGCCTGCAGATCTACGGCGTAGCGGGCCTCAGCGAAGGCAGCCCCGACCAGGCCTTTGGAGCCCGGCTGGTGTTCGGAGGCTAGTTCTTCCATCCTCTTCCGATCAGGGCGCGCTCGGCATCGACGTCCATGCGGGGGCCAGGCTTGAGGCCGGCGACAGCGGCGGCGACCAGATCTCCACCCCCGGCGGCCTGATAGCCACCAGCCCCGCCAGGCCGCTGCGCCAAGACAACCACACTCCAGCCGCGCTCACCCCGGCAGGCGACCCCGTCGGCCGTGACATTGCCGGGCTTTAGGCCGATCTCGAACTGGCGGCAATGGCGGCCATCAGCTACGGCAAAGCTTGCAACGACGACAGTGTTTCCGGAAACCGCGCCGCTGGGAGCGCCCTCCATGACGCGTGTTAGCTCGGTTCCGGCGGACGGGCCATCGCGCCAGCGAACGAGGCCGTCATCGCTTCCGCCGACAAGGGTTCCCGAGACAACGCCTACGGCGAGACATGCCGCCGCCGCAACCGGCCATGCCCATACGGAGGCGGGGGGTCGCGCGCTTCCCCGACGGGAAGTCATCGAATGCACAACCGCGCGCTGCGGCGCCGCTAGCATTTCCGCCACCCTCGCAAGGCCGGGCGACAACGGCGCGGCGGCCATCGCCTCGAAATCTTCGTGCGCTGCAGCGCGCGTGCGCCGGTGATCCTCCACAGCCGCTCGCAGTTCCGGATAAAGAAACAGAGCCTGTTCCACGCGCTTCGTGTGTCCGGCGTCGAGCTGGCCATCGGCATAGCCCATCACCTCTTCCGGGGTCGGCTTCACGGTCACCGCGCGCCTCCCGCAGGCTCACTGGCATCAAGCGCCGCCCTGATCTTCTCGCGCGCCCGGGAGAGGCGGCTCATCACCGTGCCGATCGGCGTCTTCAGCATGTCGGCTGCCTCCTGATAGCTCCAGCCTTCGACCAGAACGAGACCGACAACCACGCGCTGTTCTTCCGGCAAAGCAGCGACGGTGCGGGCGATGTCAATGCGGTCGGTCGCCATTTCATGATCTTCCCCAATCGTTCCGGTGGCGTCGACTTCTTCGAGATCCAGGTGCGTCCCTCGCGACCGCTTCGCCCGCATCTGGTCGATCCAGAGGTTCTGCGCGATGCGGAAGACCCAACTATCCATGCGCGTACCCGGCGTGAACAGGCGCTGCCGCGTGAGCGCCCGCTCCAGTGCGCTCTGCGTCAGGTCGTCTGCGTCCGCGACGGCGCCAGTCAGCACAAGGGCAAAGCGCCCAATCTCGGCAGCAGGGCCGCGAGTTCATGACGGAACCTCGTTTCATCCGGCTCGGACATGCTTTTCAAAGCTACAACGGTTGGGCCGCGCTGTTTCATCCCAGGGCAAGACAAAGGAATATCTGGTTCAGCCGCTTCGTTGTAGTCTCGACGCGTTCCGTGACGGAGACCGGCATGTTCCGGGCCGCTATTCTTGGGGGTTTGACCATTCTCGCTGCCGGCGCAGCGGACGGGCAGACGCGCGACCGCCTAAGCCGAATCGACCCCATTGACCGCATTGACCGCGCGGAACGGGCTGAACGCGCCGGACGGGCGGAGCCCATCAACCGTGGTTCGGACCGCATCTCAGAACGGCGAAAACTACAGGCGGCGGAGACTGCGCAAGCGCCTCAGCGGACGGCGCCAGACCAGGCGCCCTCCGATCCGCTCCTTGCGGATACGCGACTGATGCGGACCCGTGACGGGTTTGCGGCGCGGCGCGGAGAGATCCTGGCGCTCAATCTGTCCGATGGGGCACGGACTACAGCCCTGAATGCCGGAATGACAATGATCTCGGAGGACGCGATCGGAGCCGCAGGGCTTCGCCTTGCGCGACTCAACGCGCCACCGCCACTTGATTCGGGCGCCATGCTCGACCTGTTGCGGACAGTCGATCCTCAGGGCGTTTTCGATTTCAACCATGCCTTCGCTGTGTCTGGTCCATCGCCGGCGCCGCAGCTGGCGCACACCGCACCCAGCCAGACAGCAGGCGGCTCAAAAGTCACACTTGGCATGATCGATGGCGGCGCACTCTCCTCGCATCCCGATCTTGCAAACGCCACGCTTCGTCAGCGCGCCTTTCCGGAAGGCTCCAGTCTTGCGCCCACCGATCACGGCACGGCGGTCGCGGGACGGCTGGCTGAAACGCTCGGAGTTCCGTTCACTTTGCTGGTCGCCGACGTGCTCACCGAAACGGGCGCGGCCTGGACAGGGGCCGACGCGCTGGCCGCCGGCCTTGCGTGGCTCAGCCTGGAAAATGTGGACGTGGTGAACGTGTCGCTCGCAGGTCCGCCCAACGAAATCGTCGAACGGATCGTCGCCATTCATATTGCCAAGGGCGGTGCAATCATCGCAGCGGTCGGCAATGGCGGTCCGTTCTCGACGCTGATCTATCCAGCAGCCTATCCAGGCGTCACCGGCGTCACGGCAGTTGATGGCCAAGGTCAAGTCTATCCACTTGCGACAACCGGCGTCCATGTCGACCGCTCCGCATTGGGCGTCGATGTTTCGGTCGCGGTGCTTACGGGGCGAACGATATCGTCCGGCACGTCGTGGGCGGCGCCTGTTGTCGCCGCGGCCATGGCGCGGGGGACGATCGCGCCCTCACCCACTCTTGCCGCTGCGCATTGAAGTCGGCGAAGCTGTCAGTCCAATGCGTAGTGGTCTCTGGATTCGCCAGGTTTCGGCCCGGGGAGAGTCCAATGCGCGACTTTCCGTTGAACGGCATCGATTTCCAGCCTGGGTGATCCGACGCGCGGTCTAGGTTACCTTCGGTTCACGCCGAACCTACACGACGTTGAGGAGTTGCTGGACCGGCTCGGAATCGAGGTGAGTTATGAGATCGTCCGCTACTGGACAGTAAAGTTCGGCCCGCTTATGGCCGCCAAGCTTCGACGTCGCCGGCAGCCATCCTCCCGCGCTGGCATCTCGACGAGATGATCTGCAAGATTAGCGGCGAACGGGTTCCCTTGTGGCGCGCTGTCGATGACGAAGGCGAAGTGCTCGAAGCCTGCGATGGAAAGACCTGCGATCGCGGACCCGCATTGAGGGTTTTGCGAATGGCGATGAAGCGATGTGGCGCTCCTAAGATCATCGTCACCGACAGGCTACGCTCCTATGACGCAGCCATGAAGGACATCGGCAACGCCAAAGTTCAGTAGGCAGGTCGTTAGCTCATCAATCGCGCCGAGAATTCACATCAGCCGTCGCGACGGCAAGGGCTGGCGATGTCGCGATTTCTCCAGATGCAGGGCCTGCAGAAGTTCGCCGCCATCCACGCGTCCGTGTTCAATCACTTCAACCAGGATCGCAACTTCGACCGCCGGTCCAATTTCGAGGAGAGCCGCACCGCCACGCTCGCCGAATGGCGTCGACTCTGCGCGTCCTGAATCACGGAGCTTGCTGTTTTCGTGAACCAGCTCGCATTCCTTTGCCAATGCCGGAAACGTCGTTATGCCGAACAATCTGGACATCTGTATATTGACACGATTAGCTGCTTCCCGAAACAAGCCACAACGCGGTGTGCCCATGATCCGATTGTTTATGCCGCTGCTTGCGCTCGCGATGGGCTCATGTGCTGTGACAGCGCCACCACACTCGCGGGATGGCGGGCGCACGCTCCCGAACATTGTTATTCTTCTCGCGGACGACCTTGGTTATGGCGACCTCGGCTCGCAAGGCGGACGAGACGTAAGGACGCCAAATCTGGACAGGCTCGCCTCGGAAGGCGTCCGCCTGACCGACTTCTATTCCAACCACCCGGTTTGCGCACCCAGTCGTGCGGCGCTTCTGACGGGCAAGTACCAGCACCGGTTCGGGTTCGAAAACAATAGTCCGATGGACGCGCGGAACGGCAACGGACTGCCAGAGGCCGAAATTATCCTGGCCCAGCGGCTTAAGGAACGCGGATACGCCACCGGCATGATTGGCAAATGGCACCTGGGCTTCGCGCCGCATCAGTCGCCCGTTGCGAAGGGTTTTGACACGTTCTACGGCCTTCTCGGTGGAGCGATGGCTTTCGTCCCCAGCGGCGCCAGCGGAAGCAAGACAGTGATTCGCGGCAGAACGCCGGAACCGATGCCGGCGCACCTGACCGAGGGCTTTGGCGCCGAAGCCGTCTCATTCATCGAGGCAAACAAGCATCAGCCGTTCTTACTCTATGTGCCATTCACGGCAGTCCATGCGCCCCTGCAGACTACGGACGCCTATCTGGCTCGGTTCGCCAATGTGGCTGACCCTCAACGCCGCACCTATCTCGCCATGCTGGCCGCGATGGACGACGCCGTAGGCGGCATCATTGCAGCGATAGACAAGAACGGGTTGGGTCGGCACACGCTGATCATGTTCTCGAGCGACAACGGCGGACCGACGTGGCAGACGACGTCGGCGAACGGACCGCTCAATGGGGCGAAGGCCTTGCTCCTGGAGGGAGGCATCCGCGTGCCGACCATCCTGCGATGGACGGGGCATTTGCCGGCAGGAAGTGTTCATGAATTTCCGGCAATGGCGTTCGACTTGACAGCAACGGCATTGGCGGCGGTCGGAGCGTCGCGTGATGGTCTCGACGGACAGAATCTTCTTCCGCACCTTAATGGAGAGTCATCGCTACCGCCGCACGATCAGCTGTTCTGGCGCGCGGCGTCGCAGGGCGCAATGCGGGAAGGAGACTGGAAGCTCCTGAAGGTCGGGAACGACAGCTATCTCTTTAATCTTCGAACGGACGTGGGCGAAACCAGAGATCTGGCGGCGACCGACCCCCAGCGACTTGCAAGGATGGAGGAGGTCTTTCGAAACTGGTCAAACCAGATGCGTCCGCCGGCCTGGGGCCGAACGGTCGAGGAGGAAGCTGCGACAGGCCGTGTGGCTGAGTTGAAGGACCTGGTGGACGACATGATCGCCGGCAGGCCAACAAATCCACGCGACCTGCTGTATGGCGGCGGACCCGAATGACGACCCAACTCATCCGGCTTCAACAGAACCGGTTCGTAAAATCTGGGCACGAGGCTGCGGGACGTTTCGGCCTGAGATCGCCATGATGGCCGAGAGGCGCTGAAAACTCGCATTTGACGATCCGGCAACGGGACCGAAAAACGCTCTGGTTCAAATCTCAAGATTCGGGGTAGCGCTTCATCACTACTCACGCGGCGATTTACAACGCGTTCGATTTCCAGCGCCATCTCACCAGCAGGTCGACACTCGGCACTTTCAGATGATGTGCGGACACCGACTGGGCGAAGGCCGCAGCTTGAGTGCGCCTGCACCCGCAATGGAATTTTCTACGCGAACCGGTTATCCTGACTATCACAAGTTGATAGTTCTCGGTGTTTGGCTTCGGAATTGGCCCCGGACAGCATCGTCAGGATTTGGGACTGGTATGAGCCACATCTTGCTTGCAGAGGACGACGCCAACGTGGCGGCACTGCTCAGGGCATACCTGGAGCGCGATGGGTTCCGTCTGACGGTTCACGCTGATGGGCCGAGCGCGCTCTGCAACGTGCTTGCGTTGCAGCCAGACCTTCTGTTGTTGGATATCATGCTTCCAGGGATGGATGGCTGGGAAATCTGCCGGCAGGTTCGCCAGCAATCGGCCGTTCCAACCATCATCCTCACTGCAAGAATTGATGAGGCGGACCGGATTGCCGGGCTGCGTCTGGGTGCGGACGATTATATCATGAAGCCATTTAGTCCGGCAGAGGTCGTCGAGCGTGTCAAGGCTGTGTTGAGGCGGGGGCAGGCTTTCACCCCGGTCGAGTCTGAAAGGGTTCTGCGTCATGCGGGTGTTACCTTGACGCCATCGCGATTCGAAGTGCTCATCAACGGATCGGCGCTTGCGCTTACCCTTTCAGAATTCCGCATCCTGGAAATCATGCTGTCCGCTCCAGGACGCGTGTTTACGCGTGATCGCCTGCTCGAGGTCCTGTCGAAGAGCGAGAGCGATGTGATTGATCGCGCCATTGACGTTCATATCGTCAATCTGAGACGCAAGCTCGAAGCGCGGATCCCGGGTACGCGGCTGATCGAGACGGTCCGTAGTATAGGATACCGCTTGCGGCGAGAAGACGAGAATGAGTGATGCGGCGCGTACTTCGTTGATGGAGCAGGCGCGGAGGTTGCCTCGCCCGTCCCTGTTCTGGCAGATCGCGATCCTGTGCAGCGCCATGATCTTCGTGACGATTGGAGCCACCTGGGCGCTTTCTGATGTGCTGGCCGAGCAGTATCGCTCCGTCCTAAGCAGCCGCTATGGCGTCGATATGGAGGTTGCCCACGACATGTTCGTGGATTCCTTGCATCAGTCGCTGATGATTGCAGCGGCGATTGGCGTCGCGGCATCATTCTTGGCAGGGGCCATCTTTGTGCCGCGCATTCTCAACCCTTTCCATCAGATGGCGGCCCAAGCCGACCAGGTGAGTTCCGGCAATTTCGGCGTGCGCGTGGATGTGTCCAAGGCTTCGCGGCGTTGCGAAGTTCACGCGCTCGGCAGTGCCCTCAACCGCATGGCGGCACAACTCGAACATATCGATTCAGCCCGCAAACGGATGGTTTCGGACCTGACACACGATCTGCTGACACCCCTGACAAACCTTCGCGGCTATGTCGAAGGCGTGCGTGAAGGCGTTGTGGCAGGCACACCGCCCATCCTCGCGATGCTCGAAGGAGAGATCGGGCGCCTGATCCGCCTTGTTGGTGACCTGCACCAGTTGACTCTTGCGGAGTCTACCCGTCGCGGTTTGCGACTGTCGCGGGTTGATACAGAAACGGTCCTGACTGAGAGCGGCAGTTTCGTTGCCCAGGACGCCTCTGCGAAGGACGTTCGGATCGTGCACGCGGTCGCGCCAGACGCCGGCACACTCTTTGGGGATGCTGATAGTGTCGTCCGGGCATTGCTTAATATCATGCAGAACGCCACGCGCTTTGCCGCGCCGGGAAGCAAGGTGCGGCTCGCCGCGCGACTGCACGACGGCCAGATCGAGATTTCCTGTGCAAACGAGGGTCCACGGATTGCGGACGCCGACCTTCCACTGATCTTTGACCGGTTCTACCGCGCCGATACTGCGCGATCGCGCGAAGGAGGAGCGGGCCTCGGTCTCGCGATCGCGAAAGAGCTGATCGAAGCTCAGGGGGGGTCAATTGCTGCGCGGTCTTCTGACGCGGAAACTGTGATCACAATCCTGCTCCCCCAAGAAAACGTCATCGAACGCTAACACGAACCTAATGATAGGCTCATTAAAGCCTGACCTGCACAGGCTAAGCCCAACCCGGTCCGCGAGCGAGCCGAGTGGGAGTCAAGACGATGTCGAGGTCAGACAAGCCGATTGAACAGTTTCCGGCTGTTTGGGGCTGACCCAGCCCCCTGATCCGGGCCGCGCATTACGAGAGTCCGTTCGCCTTTCTTTCTGGTTTTGGGGTGGTGATCAAGGCCCGCTGAGCGGAGCCGTG
>JAWXBJ010000167.1:0-12550 GCA_034439955.1 Alphaproteobacteria bacterium | reverse complement strand
CGGGATCCCAACAAGCCAGCATGGGCGAAACCCGCCAAGCACGCGCACGGCAAGCCATTTCGCAACCGCACCGATTCTGTCACCGGCGCTTCGAAGCGCGACGGCCTCGATGTCAGGCCAGGCCAGTCTCCTTTCCAGCACCGCAAGGGGCCGCGCAAGGTTTTCGCCAACGCCCCGGCCGCATCGACCGAAACCCGTCCCGCCCGCACCCACGACGGCAAGCGTCCCTTCGTTCAGAAGCCCCGCTCCACGCGCCCGGGCGATCGCCCCGTCAAGCGCGGCAAGCCCAAGCGCCGCCAGCCCTGAATGCTGACACGCTCAAGGGCGTCATTCTCGACACGGGGAAAAGGGTCGGGAACAGGCCCGGCCGTCACTGCAACATTCAACCCGCGTTTGCCGCCTGCGCCGTGATCTCGAAACTGCGCAACCGCGCCGCGTGTTCAAAGATCGAGCCCGCCACGATCAGCTCGTCCGCGCCCGTGCGCTCCGTGAACGCCGCGATCCCGGCCTTTACCCGCTCCGGCCCGCCCACCACCGAACACGACAGCGCCTGCGCCAGTTGCGCCTCGATCATCGGATCGAGCCGCAGCCCCTCGACCGGTCGTGGCATCCTGCCCGGCCGGCCCAGCCTCAGATTGGCGAACGCCTGCTGCAGCGACGAGAACAGATACCGCGCCTCCTCATCGGTCTCGCCCGCTATGACGTTGAGCGCCGCCATGAAATAGGGCTTCGCGAGACGTGCCGACGGCCGGAAACGCTCGCGGTAGATTTGCGCGGCGACGTCAAGGTCGCCCGGAGCGAAGTGCGAGGCGAAGGCGTAGGGCAGCCCCAGATGCGCGGCGAGTTGCGCCCCGAACAGGCTCGAGCCCAGGATCCACACCTCGACATCCGCCCCGGCGCCTGGCACCGCCCGCACCGCCTGCCCCGGCAACGCCGGATCGAAATAATGCATCAGCTCCACGACATCATCGGGAAACGAATCGGCGCCGCCGTTCAGCATCCGGCGCAGCGCCCGCGCCGTCGCCATGTCGGTTCCCGGCGCCCGCCCGAGGCCAAGGTCGATGCGGCCCGGATAGAGCGCGTCCAGCGTGCCGAACTGCTCGGCGATCATCAGCGGCGCATGATTGGGCAGCATGATCCCGCCCGATCCCACGCGAATGGTCTTCGTCCCCGCCGCCACATGCCCGATCACCACCGAGGTCGCCGCCGAAGCGATCCCCTCCATGTTGTGGTGCTCGGCCAGCCAGAACCGGTTGTAGCCCAGCTTTTCGGCGTGACGCGCCAGGTCGAGGCTGTTGCGCAGCGCCTGCCCCGCGTCGGAGCCTTCGACGATGGGCGCAAGATCGAGAACCGACAGGTGTGTCATCGCTGCGATATAGGAGATCTGGAGATCGCCGCGTAGAGCCGGATTCCTTCAAACACCCTACCCGATCTTTCTCAGCCCCTTCGCATACCGCTTCCAGTTCTCGACATAGTGCAGCGCCGAGGCCGTGATCACCTGCGCCTGCGCCTCGCTGATCTCGCGCACCACCTTGCCGGGCGCCCCCATCACCATCGAATTGTCCGGTATCTCCTTGCCCTCGGTGATCAGGGAATTGGCGCCGATCAGGCAATTCCGCCCGATGCGCGCGCCATTGAGAATCACCGACCCGATCCCGATCAGCGTATTCTCGCCGATCGTGCAGCCATGCAGCATCACCAGGTGCCCGATCGTGCAATTCCTGCCGATCGTCAGCGGTTGACCGATGTCGGTGTGCAGGATCGAGCCGTCCTGCACGTTGGAATTCTCGCCGATCACGATGGGGTCATTGTCGCCGCGCGCCGTCGCGCCGAACCACACGCTCGCGTTTCGTTTCAGAAAGACGTTGCCGATCACCACGGCGCTGTCGGCGATCCAGTGTTCGCCATCGCTGCCTGGTTTCGCGCCATCAAGTTCATAAACAGCCATGGGGGAACCTCATCGGAAATACGTCATTATTGTTCCATTAAACACGAGGTAATCTAATCCTAGTGACACTGATTCGCGGGACGCGCGGTTCGCTGCGGAACGTCTCCGATGAAACGGGGAAAATGGATTGCGGCAACCGTCCTCGGTCCGACCATCCGATCAAGACCTCACCGGCCGGCGTCCGCCGCCCCAGTCGCACCTCCGGTTCTCAGCCCCTTCTTCGCCGCCGCGCCCCGAAAAGGCCGCCCCTGAAGAGGCTGGGGGCGTTGTCGTCTCCAACGACCCTGTCCGCAGCAAAGGAGCTTTCGATGGCCAAACGTTCCGCCGTCCGCCGTGTCCGCGCCGAGTATGACGGCGCCGGCCCGAAGCTCAACGTGATCGAGGGCGGCTGGGATCCGGTCAGCATCGACGACCGGCAGGCGCCCCGGCGCCGCAAGGGCCGCGTCGATCATCCCGAACCGCCGCGCCAGGCTTCCGGGCAGGCGGCCGAACCGGCCCGCGACCAGGCCTATGTCAAGAACGTCCAGCCTCGGACCGAAGGCCAGGCCCGGCTGATGCAGGCGATCGACGCCTCGAACCTCGTCCTCGCCCTTGGACCCGCCGGCACGGGCAAGACCTACCTCGCGATCGCCAAGGCGGTCGAGGCGCTGCGCGCCGGCCAGATCGGCCGCATCGTGCTCTGTCGTCCGGCCGTGGACGCTGGCGAGAACATCGGCTTCCTCCCCGGCGACATGGAGGAGAAACTCGCGCCCTATCTCCGTCCGCTCTACGACGCCCTGCAGGACCGCATGTCGCCGAGGCAGGTGAAAGCCCTCATCGCCGAGGGCCAGATCGAGATCGCCTCGGTGGGCTTCATGCGCGGGCGGACGCTGAACAACGCCTTCGTCGTCGTCGATGAGGCGCAGAACTGCACCTATGTGCAGCTCAAGATGATCCTCACCCGCCTCGGCTGGAACTCCAAGATGATCGTGACCGGCGATCCCGCCCAGACCGATCTCCTCCCGGGTCTTTCGGGCCTTGCTCCCGCCGCCGAAAGGCTCGAGGCGATGAACTCGGACGTCACCGTCATCCGCCTCGAACAGCGCGACGTGGTGCGCCACCCGCTGGTCGCGAAAATGCTCGACGTTCTCTGACGACCCCAAACTGCACCGGAGGGCGCCTGAACACCGGCGCCCTCTTCCCCCGCCTGCGGGGGAAGTACCGCGAAGCGGGGATGGGGGCGGGCAACCCGGAAGCGCGCCCTACAGCCCCGCCAGCGCCGCGCTCGCCGGCCCGCTCGTCTGCTTCCTGATCAACGCCACGGCTTCCTTCACCGCCTTCGCCTCGTCGATCTCGCCCGCGGTCAGCCGGTCGGCCACTTCCAGCACCGGCGTATAGAGCGACGACCCCTCGGCGTCGTCCGCGACCGTGAACGCCCGCCCATCCGCTTCCAGCCTGGCCCACACGGCTCGCACTTCGGTCCACATCCCGGCAGTCCTCGCCCAGTAATCGTCCACCGGCTTGCGGTTCACCGCCTCGGACCGGCGGTAGGTGTTGACCCCCACTTCTCGCACCAGTTCGCGAGGACCGGTCCCGGTCAGCACGCTCTTGGAATTGTCCTGTTCGTGGGTCCAGCCGAACGCCGTGATCGTGTGGCGGTTGGTCGCCGCGATCACCTGATAGTCGGTCCGCGTCGTATCGTCCCTGCGCGGCAGCGGACGCCATGACACATTCGACTCCCATGTGGAGGCGTCCGGCCCATGCGCCCAGCCGCCGTACCCGCCATAACGGGGACTGTCATCGACCTGGTAGACTACCTGCGACCACACCCCCTTGCGCGCGCCCGACGGAACATCCTCCACGTCGAACTCGTCGCGGCCCTTGAACTCCAGCACCCCGACGGGCTCATAGGCCCAGTCCTGCCGCCAGTGCTTGACCACCATGGGCGCGTCCTTCGGCCCGACGACGAGCGTGTGCTGCAGACTGATGAAGTGGCCGGTATCGACGATCAGCGTCACAACCTCGTCACCGCCCGACAGCTTGGGCAGCGCAAGCTGGTAGCCGGGTTCGATCGCCACCGTTTCCCGGAAATCAAATCTGACCTGATAGGTCCCGAGCATGGCGAGGATGGCCTGGCGGTCACGCTGTAAGGTGCTCGGGGCCGCAATTTGCGCAATATCCGCCGCAGGCCCGCGAGGCTCCGTCGCGCACGCCCCGACACAAGAGGTCGCCAGCGCCAGCGCGAGGCCAGGGCGGATCGCGCGAAGGGTCATGCGGCAAACTCCCGGAAAAACGACAAATGATTTGAGAACGGCTTGCAAAAACCTGTCAAGCAGGGGATGGTTTTACAACCTTGGGTTGTTTTTGTATTCACTAGAGGGATGGGCCTCTCAGAGCCGATGACCGAAATATCCTCCTGCCGCATGGCCGACCTCACCGCGGCTGATGCCGTCGCGCGTCTCGACCCTCATCCGCGCTTGGCGGCCCTCCGAGCCGTAGGCCCGCTCCACCACGACCCGGCTGGCGGCGCCTGGCTTGTGCCGCGCATGCGCGACGCCCGAACGATCCTGACGGACCGCTCGCATGGCAAGAATCCCGACAAGGCCGACGCCTCCGCCATCTCGATCCGCCGGCGCCGCGCGACCGTGCCGGACGGCCTCGCCTTCCCGGACGACCAGCGCGCCTCGATCCTCGAACTCGACGATCCGGACCATGCCCGCATCCGCACCCCGCTGGTCCAGGCGCTCCTTGCCCGCGTCGCTGCATTTGAGCCTCAGGCCGGCCGCATCGTCGACGCAGCGCTCGACCGGCTCGCTGGCCGCACGCACTTCGATCTGATGGCGGAAATCGCCGAACCTGTCCCCGTCTCCTGCATCGGCGCCATTCTCGGAGTGCCGGACGATTTGCTGCCCTCCTTCCGCGCATGGCTCGACGGTATCGTGCAGACCTTCAACCCCAATCGGACCGACCATGAGATCGCAGCCCTTGTCGCCGCCTCGAACGGCCTTGGCGCCTTCATCCGCGAGAGCTTTGCCGACCGCAAGCTGCACCCGCGCGACGATCTTTTTTCGGACATGGCCCGCCTCCAGGCGGGAGGAGCCCCGCTCACCGACGTCGAGATCACCTACAATCTTCGCGGCCTGCTGATCGCTGGCAATGTGACCACCACCGACCTCATCGGCAACGCCGCCCGCCTCGTGCTCACGCATCCAAGCCAGCGCGCCCGGCTCGACGCGGATCCGCTCCTCTGGTCGTCCGCCGTCGAAGAGACGCTGCGCTACGACCCGCCCGTCGATTTCACATGGCGCGTCGCGGGGCGGGACCTCGACCTCTCCGGCTGTCCGGTCGCCAGAGGCGCCGCCCTCAACGTCTTCCTGCGTTCGGCGAACCGCGACGCGGCGGCCTTCGAACGGCCCGACACGTTTGACATCGCCCGGAACCCGTGCCGCCATCTCGCCTTCGGCGGCGGGAGCCACATCTGTCCCGGCGCGCCGCTCGCGCGGATCGAGGCGCGTCTCGTCCTGTCGAAACTCTTTGCCTGTTTTCCCCGGCTGTGTCTTTGCGATCCTGATGCGCCGCCGCTCTGGCGCGCCCTTCCCGGTTTTCGCGGGCTTGAGCGCCTGGATGTGCGGGTGGACTGACGCCCTCAATGGAGGTGGAGATAGGCCGCATCGAACCCGGCGATCTCAGCCAGTCGGCGGCGGTCGAGAATCTCGATCTGACCCTTACGATACTCAGCGATGTTTTCCTCATGCAGCCGCCGAAACGTGCGGTTGACGTGGATGACGCTGATTCCAAGAATGTCGGCGAAGTCTTCCTGATTCAGCGGCGTCTCGATGATGTTTCCCGGCATCAGTCCGATCACCGAGAGCCGCTCGATCAGTTCGCAGAGTTGGTGGGCTAGCTTTGCAAGACTGTCCCGCCTTCCAAGCGAAACGACGCGCTCCGCAAGGACCGATTCATCCTGCCCCGCCGTCCACGAGACAGCCGCCGCCAGCCCGGGGTGACGCTCGAACATGTCAGGGGTCGCGGGTGCGTCGATGCGATACAACGTCACGTTCGTGCGCGCAAAGAGGTCGAATGAGGAGGATTTGAAGAGGACCGAATCCACGCAGAGGAAATCGCCGGGCAACGCATAGTTGACGATCTGCCTTTGTCCGCCCGCCATCGATCGCGACCGGAACACCCATCCCGTCTCGACCAGATAGAGCTGCGGGCAGCGTTGCGTCTCAAGCACGATCGAGCGGCCGGCGCGAACGTCCACGACATCGCGAACCAGCGCGCGAAGATCGCGGGCCACCACGTCCCGAAGCGCGCTGAGGCTCGGCATCTTGCGGCAGGTGAGCTCACAGATGCGGTCAATGCTGGCGTCGGAGATCATCTTCGTCCCGCCAGGACTTGACCGTCCGGCGCGCTCCGGATCGCGTGCGTGGGCATTGAGGCGCACGAGACCGGGCTGCAGCATTGGGGCGGCTGAAAGAAATTTGCTGGACACATGAATGACCTTGAAATGGGTTCCTCGGGTTAGCTCAAGTCAAGCCAACGCAGGTTCCGGCGCGATGTTCCGAGGGCTTCATCGACGCCTTTTCTCGTCTCGGATGCGCCACGTTTGTGTCGCGATATGTCCACCGCGCCGCCTAGAACAATCCGTGCGACGGGCCGTCTTTCCCGCTATTTCCATTTCGGCTCTTTGACTTCGGCATCGATTCGGAAGGTTTCCCCGTGCTTCGCAGCTGGCTCGCGACCGCCATTGCAATTCTCATCGGCGACCGACTGCTTGACGGGGTCTTCCTCGGCGGCGTCGTGCCCGCCCTGATCGCCGCTGCGGTCCTCGGTCTTGTCAACCTGACCGTGAAGCCGATCCTTTTTCTTCTCACCCTGCCCATCACCCTCGTGACGCTTGGCCTCTTCACCTTCGTTCTCAACGCCATGATGCTGGGACTCGTGGCCTGGCTTCTCCCGAGCTTCGCTGTCTCGAATCTGCTGACCGGCATTGGCCTTGCAATCATCGTAGCCATCGTGAACGCCGTCGCGACCCGCCTGTTCGGCAAGGACAAACAGGCCTGACCTCGCCCGACCGCCTCTTGCGCGGCGCCGGCGCCACACTAACTCTTGGCGGGAATCCCGGCTCTGGTTCTATTGAGGGGGAGTTCCACGAAGGCGCCGGCTTCGGGCCTTCATCGCGATTTGCCGACTGCTTGCAGCAAGGGTCAGACATGGACTTCGAACACTATACGGAGCGCGCGCGCGCCGCCGTGCAAAGCGCCCAGACGACGGCCCTGGTGTCCGGCCAGCCCCAGCTCCTGCCCGAGCATCTTCTGAAAGCGCTGTTCGCGGACCGCGACCGTCTCGCCGCCAATCTGATCCGCGCATCGGGCGGCAATCCCGAACAGGCGCAGTCCGCGATCGAGACGCTCCTCGCCGCCCAGCCCAGAACGTCGGGCGGATCCCAGCCCGGCCTGTCGCAGGAACTCGCCCAGCTCTTCAAGCTTGCTGAGGAAGACGCAAAAAAGGCCGGCGACGAGTACGTCACGGTGGAGCGTCTGCTGCTCTCAGCCACCAAGGGCAAGGGCAAGGCCGCCGACGCGCTGAAGGCCGCCGGCGTCACCACCAGCGCGCTGGTGAAATCCATCGCCGACATCCGCAAGGGCCGCACCGCCGACACGGTCTCGTCGGAGGACAAGTACGAGGCTCTGAAAAAATACTCGCGTGACCTCACCGAAGCCGCGCGCGACGGCAAGCTCGACCCGGTGATCGGGCGCGACGAGGAAATCCGCCGCTGCATCCAGGTGCTGTCCCGCCGCACCAAGAATAATCCCGTGCTGATCGGCGAGCCCGGCGTCGGCAAGACCGCCATCGCCGAAGGCCTCGCCTTGCGTATCGTCAATGGCGACGTGCCCGACAGTCTCAGAAACAAGAAGCTGATGGCGCTCGACATGGGCGCGCTGATCGCCGGCGCCAAGTTCCGCGGCGAGTTCGAGGAGCGCCTCAAGGGCGTGCTGGCGGAGGTGACGCAGGCGCAGGGCGAGATCATCCTCTTCATCGACGAAATGCACACGCTTGTCGGCGCCGGCAAGGCGGAAGGCGCGATGGACGCCTCCAACATGCTGAAGCCCGCCCTCGCCCGGGGCGAACTCCACTGCGTCGGCGCGACCACGCTCGACGAGTACCGCAAGAACATCGAGAAGGACGCCGCCCTCGCCCGCCGCTTCCAGCCGGTCTTTGTTGACGAGCCCTCGGTCGAGGACACGATCTCGATCCTGCGCGGCCTCAAGGAAAAA
This sequence comes from Alphaproteobacteria bacterium, assembly GCA_034439955.1. Lineage (GTDB taxonomy): Bacteria > Pseudomonadota > Alphaproteobacteria > Caulobacterales > Hyphomonadaceae > UBA7672. The sequence goes on along the minus strand of JAWXBJ010000167.1, from coordinate 4,342 downwards.
TACGAGGTCCATCACGGCATCCGGATTTCGGACGCCGCGATCGTCGCCGCCGCCACGCTTTCCAACCGCTACATCGCCGACCGCTTCCTGCCCGACAAGGCGATCGACCTGATGGACGAGGCGGCCGCGCGCCTGCGCATGGCTGTCGAATCCAAGCCGGAAGAACTCGACGAGATCGACCGCCGCCTCACCCAGATCCGCATCGAGGTCGAGGCCCTGAAGAAGGAAACCGACGAGGCCTCCCGCGACCGCCTGAAGCGCCGCGAGGTGGAAATCCGCGCCCTGCAGTCGAAATCCGACGAGATCACTTCCGCCTGGCGCGCCGAGAAGGGCCGCCTGGCGGGCGCCACCTCCGCGAAGGAACGCCTCGACCGCGCCCGCTCCGAACTCGCCGACGCCGAGCGCCGGTCGGACTTCTCCCGCGCCGGCGAACTGAAATACGGCGAGATACCGGCGCTTGAAAAACTGATCGCCGAGGCCGACGCCGGCAGCGACGAGAAAGGCGCGCTGGTCAAGGAGGTCGTCGACGCCGACGCCATCGCCGCCGTCGTCTCGCGCTGGACCGGCATCCCCGTCGACAGGATGATGGAGGGCGAGCGTGAAAAGCTCCTCCAGATGGAGGATGGCCTGCGCAAGCGCGTCGTCGGGCAGGACGAGGCGCTGGAAATCGTCTCCAACGCCGTTCGCCGCGCCCGCGCCGGGCTTCAGGATCCCAATCGCCCGATCGGCAGCTTCATCTTTGTCGGCCCGACCGGCGTCGGCAAGACCGAACTCACCAAGGCGCTCGCCGACTTCCTCTTCGACGACGAGCACGCCGTGCTGCGCCTCGACATGTCGGAATACATGGAGAAGCACGCTGTCTCCCGCATGATCGGCGCGCCGCCTGGCTATGTCGGTTATGAGGAGGGCGGCGCCCTCACCGAGGCCGTGCGCCGGCGGCCTTATCAGGTCATCCTGTTCGACGAGATCGAGAAGGCGCACGCTGACGTCTTCAACATCCTGCTGCAGGTGCTCGACGACGGACGCCTCACCGACGGTCAGGGCCGCACCGTCAACTTCAACAACACGCTGATCGTGATGACGTCCAATCTCGGCGCCCACGCGCTGGCCGAGGAAGGCCGCGACCCGCCTCCTCCTGAAAGGGGCAGGCCGGGAGGGAGTCAGCCTTCAGACGATCGAGGCGACATCAGCCCACGCACCCGCGAAACTGTAATGGACGCGATCCGCGGCCATTTCCGCCCGGAATTCCTCAACCGCATCGACGAGATCGTTTTCTTCCGGCGTCTTGGCCGTTCCGAGATCGACCGCATCGTCGGCGTCCAGCTGAAGCGTCTGGAAAAACTCCTCGCCGACCGCCGCATCACGATCGGGGTGGACGACGCCTCGATGCACTGGCTGGCCGAGCGCGGCTATGATCCTGTTTACGGAGCGCGGCCGCTCAAGCGGGCGATCCAGAAGGAGCTTCAGGATCCGCTCGCCCGCATGATCCTCGAGGGTCGCATCAAGGATGGCGAGGATGTCCGCGTCACGGTCGAGGCCGGCGCCCTCGCCCTCAACGGCGTCCCCACCGGACTGATCGGAAAAAAAGCGGGGATGAATTAGGCGAACTACTCTGCGTCGTGCAGTTTAGCCCTTGAAGACCTTCTCGCGGTGAAACTTCAAATAGTTCCTGTGCGGTCGGATGTCCTCGCGCTCGGGCAAGATCAGTTTTCGTTCCTCCCGGATTAATCGCTTCGCGGCATCTGGAAGCCGATCTTCTGCGACCAGTACAGAATAGTCGTCGTCAATTGAGATAAGTCCGCGATCAAACATCCAGTGCGCGGTGCCGGACAGAGCAACGCCGTTGCGCACCGAGTCAGACCCGCCGTATTCCACAGATTGAATGTGCGCCGCTTGCACCTCGGCGCGTCCGCCGCCATTGATGATTTGCAGTCCTGTCACCGCGCAGGTCTTTCCACGACGCGCTATTCGTCAGCTCGAGTGGCTTTAAGCATCGACTGGAATTGTCATCCCGGCCGGAGCGGCGAAGCGCGTAGAGCCGGGACCCATTTCCCGCTCAGCTCTGGCGCGTCCGCATGGGTCCCGGGTCTCCGCTGCGCTTCGCCCGGGATGACAACCCTTCCCGATCCCTCGTCACTACCCCCAGCGACCCTACCCGTTCGGCTTGGTCAGGGTGAGGGGCATGGACATTCCCGGCCAGTCGATCGCCTTGCCGGCCTTCTCGCCCGGCGTGAACCGCATCTTGGCCAGCGCCTCGCCGATCAGCTTGTCATACTTGCCCGGAGTACACCCCGGAACGATGTCTTTCGGCTTGCCGTCCGCGCCCACCGTGAACACTCCGGTGCATGCGCCCGCTTCGTTCAACCGGTTGATGGCGCGCGAAATGTCCTTGGGCTCCACATCCTTGACCTTGACCGGCGCCTTGTCGCCCGGCGCGGCGGCGGTGGTCGATTGCGCCGCCGCCACGACGCCAAACTTGAAGGGTTGTTTCGCGCCCTCGGTCTCGAAGACCTCGCCGTCGAAGATTTCAGGCTCGTACACGACCGCCGCCATGGCGCGCAGCACATAGGGCTCATACGAGGCGACCGAGCAGGTTGGCTTCATGTCCTTTGGCTTGCCGTCCTTGCCGATGGTGAACTCCACCATGCATTCGCCAGCCTGCTTGATGGTCCCGACGGCCTCCTTGATGATGGCGGCGTCCGGTCCCGTGACGGCCTTGGCCAGCTTGTCGCCCGGCTTCTGGGCGAGGGCCGGCGCGGCGAACGCCAGGGCGGCAGCCGCCACGCAGATTGTCTTCAGCATTTCGCTCTCCCGGTCCATGGTCGGCCAGCACACGGCGCAACCTCGTCGTCGAAGCACCTATAATCAGGCGCGCCGCGATCCCGAAACGAAAAAGGCGCCTCTCGCGCCTTGCAACCCACTCACGCGATCGTGACCTCCGCCTCGCGTTGCGCAAAGGCCGCACCGGGCGTCTTCTTTGCGTTCTTTTGTGCAGATGCGAAAACGACCTCTCGGCGCCGCGAGGCGGCGTGCTAACATTGAGCGGGTAGCAAATAGCTTAGACTCTCAGGACGCGCGGCATGACCGGCATTCGCAACATCGGCGTGATCGGCGCCGGCCAGATGGGCAACGGCATTGCGCATGTCTGCGCCCTCGCCGGATTCGACGTCGTCCTCAACGACGTCTCGCAGGACCGTCTCGAAGCCGGCATCGCCACCATCCGCCGCAACATGGACCGGCAGGTGGCGCGCGAGATGATCACCCGCGACCAGCGCGAGGCGGGCATTGGCCGCATCCGGACCAGTGTCACGCTCGACGCCTTCGCCGACGTCGAGTTCGTTATCGAGGCGGCGACCGAGAAGGAAGCCGTCAAGCGCCAAATCTTCGAGACTCTCTGCCAGAAACTGCCGAAAACGGCGATGCTGGCGACCAACACCTCCTCGATCTCCATCACCCGCCTTGGCGCCACGACCGACCGCCCGGAGCGCTTCATCGGTCTTCATTTCATGAACCCGGTGCCGCTGATGGCGCTGGTCGAGGTGATCCGCGGCCTCGCGACCGACCAGGAAACCTACGAAGCCGCGATCGGCATCGTCACCCGCCTCGGAAAGCATGTCACCAATGCTGAGGATTTTCCGGCCTTCATCGTCAACCGCGTGCTGATGCCGATGATCAACGAGGCTGTGTACACACTCTACGAGGGCGTCGGCACGGTCGAATCAATCGACACCGCCATGAAGCTCGGCGCCAATCATCCGATGGGGCCGCTGGAGCTCGCCGACTTCATCGGCCTCGATACATGCCTCTCCATCATGCAGGTCCTGCACGATGGCCTGGCCGATTCGAAATATCGTCCCTGCCCGCTCCTCGTGAAGTATGTCGAGGCCGGCTGGGTCGGCAGGAAGACCGGCCGCGGCTTCTACGATTATCGCGGCGAGGTCCCAGTCCCCACACGTTGAGCCGGCGGCGCTAGCCCTTCAGGAACGCCAGCAGGTCGCGCGCCAGCTCGTCCTTGTGGCTGGCGAACAGCCCGTGCGGCGCGCCGTCATACTCAATCAGCTTCGACCCCTTTATGCCCTTGGCGGCCGGCCGCCCGGACGTGTCGATCGGCACCGTCTTGTCGGCCGTCCCGTGCACGATCAGCGTCGGAACCTTGAAGGCCGGCAGGTCCGGCCTGAAATCCGTCGTCGCGAACGCCTTGGCGCACGCCAGGGTCGGCTTCATCCCGGCCATCATCGAGACGCTGCATGACCACTCGACCACTTCGCTGCTCACCGGATGCTTGCTCGCTCCGACGCCATAAAAATCCTTGAAGAAGCCGGCGAAGAACTTCGCACGGTCT
>JAWXBJ010000166.1:0-13011 GCA_034439955.1 Alphaproteobacteria bacterium | reverse complement strand
GGTGTCTTGCCTCCCTCAACTCTTCCGGCGATTGCGCTCGCGCAGCGCGGCTTCGAGCCGCCTGCGGTCCAGCTTCGCGGGGGGCGTCTCGTCGATGATCAGCGGCAGCCGCCTGCCCCTGAGCCGGAGCGGCGTCCACCAGACGTTGACGCTGGGCGCCCGCAGGGACCGGGACCGCTCCCGGCGCGTCGCGCCGAGCACGTCCCCGCCCGGGTCATACCGGCCAGGGTCATGCCGGAAGGTGCGATGGTGCAGCGTCGCCAGCGTGACGATCTCCAGTGCCCCGCCCTCCTCCCGGATGCGCAGCACGTAGAGCCGCAGATAGACCTCGAACGCCAGGATCAGCGCGATGGCGCATACGCCCACGGCCCGCACGAAGATCAGCTCGCCCGGACTTCCCACCGCTGAATCGTCGAGGAAGGCCAGCCAGACCAGCACAACTCCGAACACCCAGAACGCCGCCTGCGCGATGCGCACGCGATGGGCGCGCGGATTGCGATAGATGTCAGCCCCGGACACCTACCTTGTCCGCACCGTCACGAAGCTCACCTCGTTCGCGCCCCACACCTGCAGCAGCACCGGCTTGCCCGCGCCCGAGGCTGCCTCCGCCGCCGCGATCGCCTGCGCGGGCGAGGTTACGGGCTGGAAATTCACCTCCGTCACCACCGCCCCGACGCGCAGCTTGCCGAGCGCGTCCGAGCCTGTCTCGACGTTGCGCACGATCACTCCGCGCACCGAATTGGGGATGGTCAGCCGGCGGCGGTCGGCGTCCTCGATCACGCCGAAGCCCACTCCCAGCAGGTTGGACAATTCCTCCGCCGCCCCGCCCAGCGCGTCGTCAGTCTTGGCGTCCTTGGCCGCCTCCAGCGGGGCGAGCTTCACCGTCGTCGCCAGCGTCTTGCCGCCGCGTATGTAGCGCACCGAGATCTGCGCGCCGACCTGCGCCACGCCGATGATCCGCGAGAGGTCGCGGCTCTCCTTGATCTGCTGGTTGTTGAACGTGGTGATGAGATCGCCGACCTTCAGCCCCGCGCCTTCCGCCGGTCCGCCCTTGGTGAGACCGGTCACGATCGCCCCTTCCGGCCGCTTCAGCCCATAGGCTTCGGCGATCGCCTGATCGACCGAGCGCACCGTGACGCCGAGGCTCCCGCGCCGCGTCGAGCCATACTGCCTGAGCTGCGCCACCACCGACTTGGTGAGGTTGGACGGCACCGAGAAACCCACGCCAACCGAGCCGCCGCTGTCCGTCGGCGAATAGATCGCCGTGTTGATCCCGATCACCTCGCCCCGCAGGTTGAACAGCGGTCCGCCCGAATTGCCGCGGTTGATCGAGGCGTCGGTCTGGATGAAATCGTCGAACGATCCGGCGCTGATGTCGCGGTTGCGGGCCGAGATGATGCCCGCCGTCACCGTGCCGCCCAGTCCGAACGGGTTGCCGATCGCCACCACCCACTCGCCCACCTGGGCCGTGTCGGAATTGCCGAACGGCACGGGCTGCAGCACGCTCTTGGAGACGACCTTGAGCAAGGCGAGGTCGGTCTCGGTGTCGCGCCCCACCAGCTTGGCCGAGAGCACCGTCCCGTCCGACAGGATCACGTCGATCTCGTCGGCCTCCTCGATCACATGGTTGTTGGTGACGACATGGCCGGCCGTGTCGATGATGAAGCCCGAGCCCAGCGAGGACTGGCGGCGCATGCCGCCCTCGTCGCCGCGCCCGAAGAAATCGTTGAACTCGTTGAGCGGCGAGCCGGGCGGAAAGCTTGGCAGGCCGTCGCCGCGCGAGACGGTCTGGCGCGTCGAGATGTTGACCACCGAGGGCATCAGCCGCTTGGCCAGGGCCGAAAAATCCTCGCCCGCGAAGCCGGGCCGGTCGGCCGGCTTGGCCGGAACCTGGGCGAGCCCCGCGCCCGCCATGAGGACAGCCCCGGCCAGTCCCGCTGCAAGGCCCTTCAACACACGCGCCATCATCCGTCGCAGTCTCCGGTCCAGGTCCATCCCGACACTGGCGCCCCGCCTTTCAATCCGCAAGCGGACGCCGGCGTCACCTGACATCCCGATTGCGACGGGAAAAAGGAGGCGAGGTCAGACTCCTCCCCCTTGCCGGGGGAGGCTGTGGCTGAATACCCCGCCCGGACTCCTGCCAATGAAAGTTGGAAGATGTGGCTGCACGCACCGCCCGGACTCCTCCCCCCGAAAGGGGGAGGCTGGGAGGGGGTCAATCACGGTCGCACAGACAAAGGCAGCATCCGCCCCTACCTTCCGTCCTTGTTCCCGAAATAGCGGAAGAACTCGGAATCCGGCGAGATCACCAGCGGGGTGCCGTCCTTGATCGAGCGCTCATAGGCCTGCATCGACCGGTAGAACGAGAAGAACTCCGGGTCCTTGCCATAGGCGGCCGCATAGATCGCGTTGCGCAGGGCGTCGCCCTCGCCGCGCAGCTTCTGCGACGTCTCGTTGGCGTCCGCCAGCAGAACCGAGACCTGCCGGTCGGCGTCGCCGACGGTGCGCAGATACAGCTCCTCGCCCTCGGCGCGGTAGAGCGCGGCCTTCTGCTGCAGGTCGGTCTTCATTCTTTCATAGGCGGCCTGCGAGTTGGCTGGCGGATAATCCGCGCGCCGGATGCGCACGTCGATGATCTCGACCCCGAAATCCGTCATGCTGGCGTTCAGCGTCGTCTTGATGCGCTGCATCAGCTGGGCGCGCTGGCCCGAGATGATGTCCGGCTGCGCGACCTTGCCGAGTTCTCCGCGCAGGGCGGCGATCATCCGCTGGCGCAGCTGGTTCTCGGCGTTGGCGATGGTCTGCGCCGAACGGAAGAACTGCAGCGGATCGCGGATGCGGTAGCGCGCGATAGCGTCCACGATCAGCCGTTGCTGGTCGCTGGCGATGATCTCCTGCTCGGCGAGGTCGAAGCCCAGATTGCGCTTGTCGTAAATGATGATGTTCTGGATGACCGGCCATTTGAAGCGCAGCCCGGCCTCGTTGGAATCGCCTTCATTGACGACGTCGCGCTGCTCGCCGAACTGCAGGACGATGGCCTGCTGGTCGACCCGCACGATGTAGAAGCAGTTGGCGAGGATGATGAGGGCTATGGCCGCCACGATCCCGCCGATGACGAGGGTCCGTTGCATTATTGCGGCGTCCTTTCCGGTCGGCGGAGCTGGTCGAGCGGCAGGTAGGGCACCGCCCCTGTCGAGCTGTCGAGGATGATCTTGTCGGTGCGGCCGAGCACCCCCTCCATGGTTTCGAGAAACATCCGTTCGCGGGTGACGCGCGGCGACTTGACGTATTCGTCATACACCAGCGTAAATCGCGCCGCCTCGCCCTCGGCGTTGGCGACCGAGCTTTCGCGATAGCCGGTGGCTTCCTGGATCATGCGCTGAGCCTGGCCGCGCGCTTCGGGAACCACCTTGTTGAGATAGGCGGTCGCCTCGTTCTGGCGGCGCGAGCGGTCCTGCTCGGCGTTCGAGACGTCGCGCTGCACCTCGACCACTTCCTGCGGCGCGGTGGCGCCCCGCAGCGAGATCGAGACGATTTCGATGCCGGCCCGATAGCTGTTGAGCGTCTGCTGCATCAGGTCGCGCACGCGCGTCTCCACGCCCGTGCGGTCGCCCGTGGTGATCGGCTCGAAGCGGCTGGTGCCGACGATCTCCCGCATCGCGCTCTCGCCGACCTGGCGGATCAGCTCCTCGGGGTCGGCCACTTCGAACAGGTATTGTTCGGGAACATTGACCTTCCAGTTGATCGAGAAATCGATATCGACGATGTTCTCGTCGCCGGTCAGCATCAGGCTTTCCTGCTCGCTTTCGCCGATCGCCGTTTCGGTGATGCGGTTGATCGGCACGATGCGGGCGCTTTCGATCGGATTGGGCAGCCGGATCTTGAAGCCGGGACCTTCCGTGCGATGCACCTTGCCGAAGCGCAGCACCACCGCCGATTCCTGTTCGTTGACCTGGTAGATGCCGGTCATCAGCCAGCCGACGAGGCCGACGCCCAGAAGGATGGCGAGACCCGCCGTGCCGAGGCCGCGCGGGGTCGAGGACCGCCCGCCGCCGGAGCCGCCGCTGGCGCCGCCGCCGCCGCGCCGCCGGAAGCGCTCCTGCATCCGGCGCAGGCTCTCTTCGAGATCGGGACGGTCGGCGCCGCCGGGACCCTTTTGCGCGGGACCCTTGTCGCCAGGCCCCTTGGGCCGGCCCCACGGGCTGTCGTCCTTGCCGCCGCCGGATCCTCCGCCGCCGCCCCAGGGGCCGCCGCCGCCGCCCTTTTGGTCGTTCCAGGGCATAAGCCCCTCCCTTCGGACATCCAGACTGTGTGGAGTTGTTTTGGCCTTGAGTAGTTGCGAGGCCATTAAAGCCGTTTCAAGGCCGGGATAAGCTGGTTTCGCCTGTAACGCGATAAGTCGAACCTTCCGGGCGACCTCGCCAACCCTCGCCGCGACTTTCCGTTAACGGACGGACCAGCCGCCAGAGCCTCCTTCGGTCAAACCGGATTGGTTTGACCAAAGGAAGTTGCTCCAACTGAAAAGTGTAGAGCCGCCTGCGTCCGGGCGGACGATAGGCGGCTCCATGTCCCGGTTACGGGAGTCCGGTCGTTCCCGGAGCAACTTTCTCCGGTCAAACGGATGCAGTCTGACCGAAGCACGCCCTAGCTGCGGAAGGTAGCGGCCTCGGCGCTGTCGGTCTCCGACATGTTGGTGTACTGGCGGACTTCGTTGCGGCCGACGACGAGGTGGTGCACCTCATCGGGACCATCGGCGAGACGAAGCGTGCGCTGGCTGGTGTACATCCGCGCGAGCGGGGTATGCTGCGAGACGCCCAGCGCGCCGTGCATCTGGATGGCCTGGTCGATGATCAGGCACACTTTCTCGGGGACCATGGCCTTGACCATGTGGACCCAGGTCCGCGCCTCGCGGTTGCCGAGAACGTCCATCGCCTTGGCGGCCTTGAGGACCATCAGGCGCATCGCCTCGATCTCGATCCGCGCGCGCGAGATGATCTCGATATTGCCGCCGAGCCAGACGAGCTGCTTGCCGAACGCCTCGCGTGAAAGCCCCCGCGTGATCATCAGTTCGAGCGCACGCTCGGCCTGTCCGATCGAGCGCATGCAGTGGTGGATGCGGCCCGGCCCCAGCCGGAGCTGGGAAATCTCGAATCCGCGCCCCTCGCCAAGCAGCATGTTCTCCTCGGGAACGCGGACGTTCTTGAAGCGGATGTGCATGTGGCCGTGCGGCGCGTCATCCTCGCCGAAGACGTTCATCGGGCCGACGATCTCGACGCCCTTGGCGTCCATCGGCACGAGGATCTGCGACTGCTGCCTGTCGGGGGCCGCGTTCGGGCTGGTGCGGACCATGGTGATCATGATCTTGCAGCGCGGGTCGCCCGCCCCGGAGATGTAGTGCTTCTCGCCGTTGAGCACCCATTCCTTGCCTTCCAGCACGGCTTGCATGCCGACATTCTTGGCGTCGGAGGAGGCCCGGTCCGGCTCGGTCATGGCGAAGGCCGAGCGGATCTCGCCGGCAAGCAGCGGCTTCAGCCATTTCTCCTTCTGGGCCGGCGTGCCGACGCGCTCCAGCACTTCCATGTTGCCGGTGTCGGGGGCGGCGCAGTTCAGGCATTCCGAAGCCAGCGGCGCCTTGCCGAGTTCAACCGCGATATAGGCATAGTCGAGATTCTTGAGGCCTTGGCCCGTCTCCGCGTCGGGCAGGAAGAAGTTCCAGAGGCCTGCCGCCTTCGCCTTGTTCTTTACGACCTCAAGCATTTCGAGCTGGCCCGGAACATAGCTCCAGCGGTCCTTGCGGCCTTCGCCGAGGGCGTGGAATTTTGCCTGCATCGGCGCCACTTCATCCCGCACGAAGGTGCGCACGCGCTGCAGCAACGGCATCGCCGCTTCCGACATGCGCAGGTCGTTGAGCTCGTCCATGGGATTGAACCCGTAGCTTGCTCCGGATTTCGATGCGGAGGTCTTTGCCATGTGCGTGTCACCTGTGTTGAAGCAAACTGATTTGTGGAAGCAGACTCATTTGTTGAAGCAGACTGGGTTGCCGATCAACACAATCACGAATTGTGCGGCCTTTGAAGCCGGAGATCGCGCCGGGAGATCGCAAACCGCCCTCTCCTCCCCCTGCTCCTCCCCCTGCCATGCGGATCCCGAACCGTGAACCGGCGGCAATTCGCAGGACCTGACGAGCGGGCTCCCACGCGGGACCGGGAGTTCCATACCCGGCTTTCTAGCGCAGTGGGAAGGACAGGGTGAGCAGCCGCCCGTCCCTTTTTATCTCGACGCGCGCCCTGTCCGAAAGAGCGATGTCGTCGAAATTAGCACGGTCCTGCCCCATGTTTCCTACCGGCTTGCCGTTGATCCGGACGACAAGGTCGCCAGGTCGCAATCCGACGCGGCGCAATTGTGGTGTAAGGCGCTGATCCACCCGGTAGCCCTCCGACGTCGCGCTGACGCCGAGGTCGTCAATGACGGCCTGGGGATCGGCCGCGATTCTCTGGCGATAGACGTCGATGACCTCGTCGGGCGTACGTTGAACGGCCGGTGCAAACATCCTGGCGTCGGGCAGGCCGAAGCTTGAGGTGGCCATGACCGGCGCTGTTTTTACTGTGGCGGTCTTGAGAAATCCAAGCGTCTGGCGATGACCGGAAGCCAGGAGAACGACATGGTCGCTGCCGACCGCATCAAGAACGATGCCATCCGCCACGGGATCGCGCGCGCGAAAGGCCTTGGCGGGTCTGCCAGCGTCCGAAATCAGCGCTGTCGAACGGGTTGACGGCGAGGCGTGTATGACGCCGAGCAGGGACAGGCTGCCAGTCTCCGCAGCGTTCTGTCGCGATCGAGGCGCGACACCAAACGGCGCGAGCGTGAGAATGCTTGTGAGATCGACGGCCTGCGTCCGGAGAGGCGGTGCGTCAACACGTTTGCTGGCGGACGTTTCGGGATAATAGCCCAATGCATGCTCGACCAGACGCGATAGCGGGTGGGCGAGAGAGACCGTCAGGACCAGAGCGAGCGTAGTCAGGCCAAGACGGACCGGGTCGCGCAACATCAGCCTGTCCCGCCGTCATCGCGCCATGCACGATGAGCATAGCGCCGCACTGTGATCTCAATGCACCTGATGTTTGCACTCATGATGTCTGCATCGCAGACCTGAACGCCGACGCGAACGCCAATAGAGGACAGGAGAAACTCTACCTCTTGCCGCACTTACTGGCCGCGCAGGAATTCGACAACGTCGGCTCTTTTTGCTGCGTCGGTAATGTAGAACGGATGGGCCACCTGCGGTCCTCGGGCGGGATTGAGAAGTGTTTCAGCTGCCTGCCTGAAATTGGCGCCCCGAACCTCGTCCGTATGAAGAAGCGTGGTGCGACGCGACAGGTCGAGAAGGAGCGGCAGAGCATTGCCCTTGACGTCCGGCGGAACACGCCGTGTGGCGTCGACCACCACCATTTTGTCGTCGAAGAGGGGGCTGGGCCCCTCTGAGTTCGAGACCGGCCCCAATGGCGGCGTGCGGGTAAGGATCGTGGTGGGCGCGTATCCGGGATAAATCGTGGCGAATGGCACGACCATCGTAGGCACAAACCTCGTCTGGTCGACATTGTGGCAACCTGTGCAGCCGCCGCCGCCGTCAGAGACCGCAGTGCGGAACACCTCCCGCCCTCGAGTGGCGGATGGCACGTTGTTATCCGCTGGCGGTGTCGGCGCCGGCAGGCCGTTCAGATAGGCGTTCATGTCGAGGAGCCTGGCGTTGTCGACGCGCCGCCCCGCTGGAAAGTCCTCGGATCCCACCGGACCCGTCGTGCTGGTGGTAACGAATGGAATGCCGGTGAGCGGTCCGCCATTGGGACCGGCCGGAAGAACCCCGGTGGCGCGAAGGACGCGCTCATAATCGTCGGCAAGTTCCGTTCCCGCAGGTCCGGCCAGCGTCGTGAGCAGCGCGCGGCCTTCCGGCGTAAGCAGAACCGTCGGGTCAAGGGCGACGTCGTAAACAAGGTTGCTGAAACTGTCGAGCTTGGCGATGCCGCCATCCGAGCCCCATGGCGCCGCCAGAGCGGTGCGGAACAGCGTGGATATGTGAATGGGGTTGCCGAGGCCGTCGAACGTGTCGTCAAAATTTCCGACCGGGTAGAGACGGTCGCCTGTCGCAGTGACGCCGGTTAGATAGGCGTCGGCTTGCGCCTCCGTCGGGAGGACTGTCGCGCTGGTCTGCAAGCCGGCAAAGCCCCGCCCGACGGTAGCCCCATTGAGAGAGTCAAACCTCACCTGAAGGAATGGCAGGTACGCGAGCGAATTCTGGCCGGCGGCGAATATCTTGCCGACGTCCAGCGCATGATTGGTCCGCCCGTCCATTTCGACGCCAATCGTTCCGGTCGTCCCGAGGCCTGCATTGGCCGCCAGAATGCTGCCGTCCGTGATGGCGTGGCACGACGCGCAGGATATGCCGACCCTGTCGCCTGCGGCGAGGTTCAGCGTGCCGGTGTTGGCGAGCGCCTTGCGCGAGCCGTCCGGGTTGAACGCCACGACCCCGACGATGGCGTTCTGGTTGATCAGCGACAGCGTGACGGCCGGATCGCCAAAGGCGGTGGTGGCTGGGGAAGCGCCGCCATTGATCTGCGTGATGGCGGTCTGGATTGCGGTTCTGGTCGGGGCGTTCACCGCATCAATGTTCACTGACAGTCCGATCTGCAGGGCCTGCAACGGGGTCATGTTCGTAGCCGCAATGCCCTGCGGCAGTCGCACGGCGCTGGTCCAGAATCCCTGGTTCCCGAATGTCTCGTAACGGAACACCGTCTGTCCTGCGGGAGCATTGCCGGTCGCGTGAACGAACACCGGAGCCAGAGATGCGGGGCCAGGGCCATCCGACACAAGCGGCCCAAACCCGGCGTCAAGATCGTCACTGTCGTCACAGCCCGCCAAGGCGACGACTGCAAGACTGATCGCGGCCGCAATAGCGAACGATGACGTTTTCATGCGAGACTGCTTTTCCACTCGGCGCCAGGCTTCGACCAGGAACACCGACGAAAAAACCCAGGCTGCACACTTGTGCAAAATCTTGCCTGTTGCCGCTCGTCCGTCGGAAGAGGAGGTCGCGCACAAGTAAGCTAGGCCGTAATACATACGATCAAGCATCAATTGATGGGCAAAGGTCATTTACTTTATCTACAGCCGACGCCTGGTCTCTTCGGGTTGGCGACCGAATGAGTCTCAGCAACAGCTTGAGCGGAGCATTGCGCTTTGGGGTGAATTCAAATTGACCGAGTATCCCGACGGTCGCACCTCGCTGGAAAGGCTGACCCCTGTTGCTGGAAAGGCTGGCGGTGCTGTCATCTGTGGACGGCCCCAGCGTGCACGGGGAAGCTTGGTTGATCGGCGGATTAACGCCTCGACGCACCGACGGCGCCTGATCGAACGCCGGAACCGGTTGCGGACGGGAGACGTCAGCGACTAGATATCCTGCGGTCTCCCTCTCGCGCTCCGCCTCCCCTTTGCTTATGGCCTGAGTTCATGGCGAAACTCCCTCGCGACCTCGAAAAAGCGGTGCGCGCGGCCCTCGACGCCGTCATCGACCCCGTGGGCGGCAAGGGGCTGGTCGCATCCGGGCGGGTGACCGGGCTGGTGGTGCGCGACGACGGTCGCGTCGGCTTTGCGCTGGAGACCTCGGTCGGGGCCGCCGACGAGCCCCTGCGCCGGATCGCCGCCTCGGCTGCCGCTGCCGTTGCCGGCGTCGCCGCCGTCACCGCCGTCCTCACTGCCGACGCCGGCGCCGCCCTGCCGACCGCATCGCCGGCCGCATCGCCGGCCGCTCCGCCGACCAGGGCGCCGGCCCGCCGTCCGGCCCGCCTGATTGTCGCCGTGGCTTCCGCCAAGGGGGGCGTCGGCAAGTCCACCGTCGCAGTCAACCTCGCAGTCGCCGCCGCGCGTTCCGGCCTGCGTGTCGGCCTCCTGGACGCCGACATCTTTGGCCCCTCGATTCCGACGATGCTGGGTACCGTCGTGGGAAAGCCCGACCTGACCGCCGACCGGAAGATGATCCCGCGTACCGCCCACGGCGTCGCCACCATGTCGATCGGTTACCTGGTGAACCCCGACAATCCTGTCGTCTGGCGGGGACCCATGGTGATGTCCGCCATCGTGCAACTGATCAACGACACGGACTGGGGCGATCTTGACGTCCTGTTCGTCGACACCCCTCCTGGCACCGGGGAGGTGCAGCTCACGCTTGTGCAGCGCCTTCCGCTCGACGGCGTGGTGATCGTCTCGACGCCGCAGGAAGTGGCGCTCGCCGATGTCCGGCGCGGCGTCGCGATGTTCCGCAAGACCGCCATCCCCGTGCTGGGCGTCATCGAGAACATGGCATGGTTCGAACAGACCGACGGGTCGCGCGCCTACATTTTTGGCGCCGGCGGCGCCCAACGCACTGCCGCAGAGCAAAACGTGCCGTTCCTCGGGGAGATTCCGATCCTTGCCGAGTTGCGGGAGGGCGGCGATGTAGGTATTCCCGCCGCCGCCGGGGAGACGGCGGTCGCGCACGCCTTCGCGCTGCTCGCCACGGCGATATGCGATGCCGCAGCGGTTGCTGGCAAGGCTCCGCCCGCGCTCATCTTCGAATAGGCGTCCCGGCAAGGCGCCGGCGACAGCTTCGCACGCGCCTGGGCGTTAACGATTCCGGGTTGCCGCGACGGTGGAATCAGCTTGCATGCGTCCGCGCCGAGCTTAACGTTTCGTTTACGGCAATTTCGGCTGCCCCGGGGCTGCAAAGCAGGAGCGGACCGCAGGTCGCCCGGCACGTGGGGTAAGGTTCAGGAGTAGGAGTATGGCCAACACGGTACGGCTGCGCGGCGTCTTCTGGCCGCAAGACCATTGGGGACGGGTTACCAACGCCGCTATCGCGCGGGAGCATGTCTCTCAGGCCGCGATCGAGGCCGGCGAGGAAGCCGCCGACATGGCGCTTGAAAGGTTCGGCGAGCGCCTGCATTCCGTCTACTTGTCGGGACCTGCAGCCCGCGGCCGGCCCGGCGGCGCCGTGTTCTTTGCGCTGCTCCGCCTTGGAGCCCCCTTCTCCACTCCAGACGCCCGCGCCAATGACAGCTGGGAGACAGCCGCAGCATCGCAGCTGCGCCGTCGCAATCCGCGACTTGGGCGCGCGTCTTTTTCGGTCTTCAACTGGAAGGACGTCTTCACCACTGACGGCGCCTTCTCCCCGGCCCGCTTCCTGTTGGCTGTCAATTCGGTCTGCGTCGCCGGCCGAAACATGAGCCGCATGCTCGCGCCGCAACGGCTCGACGCGGCCGCCATGAACGGCGACATTCTAGCCTTCCGCTCCCGCATGTTGGCGGCTGCGGGCCGTATCTCCGCCGCCCAGGCGCCTGAGCGCGTTCGTGTCGCCGCGATGGGCGCGGGCCATGCGGTTCTCGCCGCGGGATTCGCGCTCGTCATGGAGCGCGAACAGATTTACACGGAGGATCTCGACCTGCGCCGGGATCTCTTTGTTCTCAACTATCCCGGCCATGTCCGCGACATGCGCGAGGCCTTCCAGATGGCGACTCGCCCATCGACCGATCCGATGGCCGCTCTCACCTTCATCGACAAGGCCTGCCGGTGGATGACGCCGATGACCGACGCCTGGCTCAACGCCAACAACCCGCAACGCGCCGAGAGGCTGAAAGCTTGAAGAGGGTCATGTCCGAGCTTTCGCGCGGCCGTTGACGCTTCCCGCATGGAAATTAGTCTCCCTCCTCATGAGGTCGCGCTGAGACTTGCGGCCGCAACCTTGATCGGCGTCCTCATCGGCGTTACGCGTGATCTGAAGAGCAAACCCACAGGCATGCGGACGCTGGCTCTCGTGTGCCTCGGTGCGGCACTCGCAACGGTCGCGACGGTCTATCTCGACGACCTGCGGTCGGACCCAGACGCTCTCAGCCGGACGGTGCAAGGCGTGTTGCAGGGCGTGCTCACGGGTATCGCTTTTCTGGGCGCGGGCGCCATCATCCGTCGCGAGGATGACGATCATCCTGGACTTACGACCGCCGCTAATGTTTTCGTGACTGCCGCGATCGGCATCGCCTGCGGTCTTGGCGTCTGGTGGGTCGTGTTCATCGGCGCAGGGCTCGCGCTCTTCGTCCTCGTTATCCTCCATCCACTGGAAAAGTATCTCGAACGCATGACGAGAAAGAGACGCCGCCCCTCTTCCGAAGCCGACGACCAGACGTGACGTCAGACGAGAGCCCTGGGGCGGTCTAGCTACGTCGCTTCGGGGGGGGAACGGTCTCAAGCTGGCCCGGCGGGCGTTCGGGCCCTGCGCCTGAAAACGCCCGCTCCCAGCGCTGAATGACCGTTAGGTCCATCCTCTCCACTATGGTACTCGACTATTGTTCGAGCCTCGTGGCGAGCCTGCACACGCCTGACAGGTCGATCTCTGGAAACAATCCATGCCATCGGCTGCCCTGCGGCGCGAACGCACCCTGTCCGAGCGCAGAGCGAAGCTTCTCGCGCCTCATCGTAGTATTGCGGACCTTGAGGCGGAGAATGCGCGCCTGCGCGCGGCGCTCACCGCGTCGGATGGCGCCGCCACCCAGCGTGATCTCGTCACCCAGGAACTGAAACATCGCATCCGCAACCTTCTGGCCGTCGTTCAGGCCTTGGCCCGCCAGACCTTCCGGAACGCCGACGCCGAGCGCATGACCGCTTTTTCCTCCCGTCTCACCGCGCTCGTCGCCGCCCAGGATCTGCTGATCCAGGCGGAGACGGGCGATACCATGCTGATCGAAGCGGTTAGGCTCGCCCTGGCCCCGCACGATGCTCCTGAAGACCGCGTCGCGATCCTTGGCCCGGCAGTCAGTCTGTCGGGACGTCGGGCCCATGCCCTGGCCCTTGCGCTTCATGAGTTGGCCACCAACGCCGCCAAGTACGGCGCCCTCGCCGTCCAGACTGGGAGCATCGCGATTTCCTGGAGCATCGAGGAAGGCGTGCTGACTTTCATCTGGCGCGAAGAGGGCGGCCCTTACGTCGTCG
>JAWXBJ010000165.1:0-14750 GCA_034439955.1 Alphaproteobacteria bacterium | reverse complement strand
GGCGCCGGCGCCTATTCCCGACAGTTCGAGGAGCTTCGGAGTGGCGACGGCGCCGGCGGCGAGGATGACCTCGCGCGTCGCGCGGCTGAGACGCCTCTCCCCCTGACGCGACCAGGCGACGCCCATGGCGCGCTGGTCCTGGAAGACGACGCGCTCGACCAGCGCGCCGGTCTCGACGTTGAGATTCGGCCGGCCGAGGACGGGTTTCAGAAAGCCGCGCGCAGCGCTCCAGCGCCGCCCGGCCTTCTGGTTGACCTGAAAATAGCCGCAGCCTGCATTGTCGCCGGTGTTGAAGTCCCCGACGCGCGGAATGCCGGCGGATTCGGCTGCGTCGGCGAAGGCGTCGAGCACCTTCCAGCGCATGCGCGGATGTTCGATGCGCCACTCGCCTCCTCCGCGATGGTGCTCGTCCGGCGCGATGTGATCCTGATGCCTGTGAAAATACGGCAGCACATCGTCCCACCCCCAGCCGGCAAGACCAAGCTGGCGCCAGCCGTCATAGTCGGCCTTCTGGCCGCGCATGTAGATCATGGCGTTGATGGCGGATGAGCCGCCCAGCACCTTGCCGCGCGGATAGTTCAGCACGCGGCCATTGAGGCCGGGAATGGGGTCGGTCTCGAACATCCAGTCGGCGCGCGGATTGCCGATCGCGAAGAGATAGCCGACGGGCACGTGAAACCAGATCCAGTCATCCTTGCCGCCGGCTTCGAGCAGAAGAACGCGCACGTCCGGGTCGGCCGAGAGCCGGTTGGCGAGCAGGCAACCGGCCGTGCCGGCGCCGACGATGATGTAGTCGAAGGACATTCGCCGGCCTGCCCCGCACCGAATCCGGCTTGACCGGTAGCAGCGGGCTTCCCATCGTCCAAGCCGGAACGGATGCACCTTTGGAAGGGACCGGCATGAGCCTCAATCCAGCGCGGCGTTGGCCTGGCGCGGCGGCCTTTCCGGCCCTGGCGGCCTTTGCGACCCTGGCGGGATGCATATCGGTCAGCGACACCGCTCCGCCGGCCATGCCGAGCGCGGCCGCGCCTGTGGCTGCGGGGCGCGATCACGGCATGTCCGCCGAAAGGCTGGAGCGTCTCAAGGGCGCGATGCAGGGCTATGTCGACCGGGGCCAGATCGCCGGAGCGGTCGTCGCCATCCAGCAGGACGGGCGCGACGTCTTTTCCGAAGCGTTCGGCTGGCGCGACAAGGAAGCCGGCGACCCGATGAAGGAGGACACCATCTTCCGCATCGCCTCGCAGACCAAGGCGCTGACCAGTGTCGCGGTCCTGATGCTGATGGAGGAAGGGCGGCTGCTGCTCGACGATCCGTTGGGCAAGCATCTGCCCGAATGGTCGAAGACGAGCGTGGCCGTGGCCAGGACAGGCGGCGGTTACGATGTGGTTCCGGCGAGGCGCGCGATCACGATCCGGGACCTGCTGACCCATACGGCGGGAATATCCTACGGATCGGGACCGGCGGAGAAGGCGTGGCGCGACGCCGGGATTTTCGGCTGGTATTTCGCCGACCGCAGCGAACCTGTCTCGGCGATAGCGGCGCGAATGGCGGCCCTGCCCATGGCGGCCCAGCCGGGCGAGCAGTTCGTCTATGGCTATAACACCGATATTCTCGGCGTCGTCGTCGAGAAGATCAGCGGCATGACGCTGGAGGCGTTCCTCGACGAGCGGTTGATCCGCCCGCTCGGCATGACCGACACGTTTTTCTACCTGCCGCCAGCCAAGGCCAGCCGGCTGGCGGTGGTCTATTCGGCGGACGCTTCGGTGTCCGGCGGCGCCATCAGGCGGGCGGCCGATCCGGGGAAATGGGAAGGTCAGGGCCATCTCGGCCAGGGTCACTATCTCAACGGACCGAGGGTCGCGTTCGCGGGCGGCGCAGGACTGCTGTCGACGGCGGCGGACTATGGCAAATTCCTCGAAATGATGCGGCGCGGCGGTGAGGCCGGCGGCAGGAGGTATCTCAGCCGCAAGACCGTGGAGCTGATGACGGCGGATCATCTGGGGGACATCCCCTACCCGCCCGGCACGGGCTTCGGTCTCGGTTTCCGGGTGCGCACCGATCTGGGCGAGAACGGCCTGCCGGGCTCGGAAGGCGAATTCGGCTGGGGCGGCGCCTATCACAGCCAGTACTGGGTCGATCGCGAGGAAGGGCTGACGGTCAGCTACATGATCAACCTCATCCCGGCGGGGACGATCGATGATATCGGCAAGCTGCGGGCGCTGATTTACCAGGCGGTGGAGTAGCGAAAACTCGTTCATGTCGACGTGCGGCCGATTTCAGTGAATGCGACCTGCGGGCTGAATGGAAAGCAGGTCGTTAGCCCGCGCTGGCCAATGCCCACCCATAAAGCAGCATCGTGGCTGCGCCCAATACGCTCCGGATGTTGTGCAGCTTTCCCCACTTTACCAGCATCGCCCGGCTTTCAGCACCCGCCTCACATTCGTGCATCGCCATCAGCCGCTTGTTGATTGGCATCATAACGAGCAGTGTGAATGGCCAGTTGGCGAGCAACAGGGCGCTTCCGGCAAACCATCGCCAATCCGCCGACGGGTACCCGACGATCAGTCCCGCCGCGCCCCCGGCAATCGCTAACCCAGACTGAATGGGTAGCGCTCGCTTATAGCTGGGCTGCCACTGGGCCAGCAGAGGCCCATCGGCCAACCCGAGACGTGCAGGGTGTTCGACCAGGGTTATATACATTGCAGCGGATGCGAACAGCGTTGCAAAAACGAGAGCAGCTATCGAGAGTTCAAACATCGAAAATCCTCGGCATTAGCCGGGAAGGCGCGAAACCCAAGTCAGCGCCTTCCCAAACGAGTTGGATCGACGCCGTGGCTGGGAAGAACCCGATGAACGGGCGCAGGAGCTACCGACCTGCAACTCTATTTTCGGCCCTTGCAAGATGCCGTGCAACGATAAGAACTGCAAGGCGTATCTGCCCTCGATCACGATTAACCAGCAAGCGCCGCCCGCTCGACTTCGGCAAGCCGTTCCTCGCCGAACCATATCTCGTCGTCGACTACGAACGTCGGTGATCCGAACACGCCACGCGCGACGGCCGCCTGGGCGCTGGCGGCGAATGAAGAAGCGTCAATTCAGGGTTTGTCCCGGGCACTTTTCTGCGAGCCCGGCAGGATGGTCGGGACGAGCCCTACCAAGACTCAGAGTCACGGTAGAACGTAGTTGAAGACGCCGCAAAGCCGGCTCTCGTCGTTTGGCGGCCACTGGTCGCCGGAAAACGCCGCGAGGCTCATCATGCGGCCGGCAGCGCCGGCGTCGATGGGGACCGCCATGGCGATGGCGAAGGCCGGCGTCACACCGCAAAGACCGCCATTGACGGCCGTATCCGGCGCCGTCTCGCTTGTGACCACATGAACGTCTACCGAAGGCGAGGTCGAGGCGACGTCAGGCGCGAGATCGATTTCGGTGTTGAACAGGCTGGACCAGTCGATGGCGCTCGCCTGCGCGGCGCCTCCGGGCACAAGCCGGGTCTCGTAGCGCAGGCCGCTGGCGCTTTCGAGGATCATCGTGGGGGTGGCGTTGGGGCCGACCGGACTGACGGCGGTCAGCGAAATCGCGCCGGTGAACGCCTCGGCTGTTTTTGACATCGCCTCGAACGTCACGGGTTTCATCGCTATGGCGGCCGGGGGCTGGGGCGCGTCAGGCGCGTCCTGGCCTGTGGCTTCGGGCTCGGCGACGACCGGCGTGTCGGGAGACTGCGGCTGGCAGGCGCCAAGCGCGAGACAAACAATGGCGAGAGCGGCGGCGCGCATGGATTTTTCCCTGAAAGCACCAGAAAATCCTGGCCGGTGACGTGCGGGTCGTGAAGCGCGGGCGTTCATTTCACCAGCCGCAGCGCCTGGGCCATCACATGGAAAATCTCGTTCTGCTCGATGACGCCGGAAAAAAGATTGGCGCCGGGGCCGCCGGCGAACACCGCCACGTCCTCGCCGCCATGGGTTTCCGAGGCCAGCGGGGTGAGCGCCGGCTGAACGAAATCCAGCGCCGTGGTGTCCGTGCTGGTGAGGTCGGGATTCTCGCAGCGCCAGGACTGGTCCGGCTGCGGCTTGCAGATCGAGCCCGGTCCGTTGGCGAAGCCCAGCGTCGCATAGGGTTTGCCATCCCGCCCCAGAGCCAGCCGGCCGCCCTCGCGGACAAGTCCGAGAATCGGATTGCCGCGCTCCGGATACCCCTGGATCATCAGGGTGTGACTGTGGTCGGCGGTGACGATGATCAGCGTGTCGCTGGGGTCCGTTGCGGCGACGGCGGCGGCGACCGCGTCATCGAGGGCGGCGGCGTCGCTCAGGGCGCGCGAAGCGTTGCCGGCGTGGAGGGCATGGTCGATGCGCCCGCCCTCGACCATCAGGACATAGCCCCCGGCATTGCGTGACAGGCGCGTGATGGCGGCCATGGTCATGTCCGCGATGGAGGGTTCGCCCTTGCCGTCCCTCGAGCGGTCCGCCTCGTACTGCATGTGGGAGGGTTCGAAGAGGCCGAGCACCTGGACATTGCTGTTGAAGTCTGTCGCCCTGAAACCGGCGTCATCCGTGATGACGACGCGGGCGGGGCCCCTGGCCTTCCACTCGTCGAGCAGGTTGCGGCCGTCCTTGCGGCGGCCTTTCTGGGCGGCATACTCGGGATCGGCCATCGTCTCAGGCAGGAAGTTCTGCCGGCCGCCGCCCAGCACGACTTCCGGCCCGTCGCCATGATCCCACGCAAGGAGCTGGCTGGCGATGTCGATGCAGCCGGCGGCCTTTCCTGCGGGTGAAACGTCCGCGTCGCTTTCCCAGTCGCGCTCGCTGGTGATGGCGTAGGTCGCGGCCGGCGTCGCGTGCGTCAGGCGCGCGGTGGAGACGACGCCGGTCGCAAGGCCCGCATCCTCGGCGATCGCCCAGAGGCTGAGCGTCGCGTTCGCCGCCGCCGTCTCGCACTTTCCCAAGGTAAGCCCCTGCGTGACGCCCAGCGTGCCATTGAAGGATTTGACGCCGGTTGTCATGGCGGTGGCGGTCGGGGCGCTGTCGGCGACCTGACTGTCATGGGTGTAGGTCTTGGAGAATGCCGAGTAGGGAAGCTTCTCCATCGCCAGCCGATAACTTTCGCCATCGACATTCTTCGCCTGACCCGCCCAGATCCGTGCGGCCGTCACGGTTGAGACGCCCATGCCGTCGCCGATGAACAGGATGAGGTTCTTCGCCTTCTGCGAGCCGCGTTCTGCGGCGCGGCGCCCAACGGCGGCGTGCGCCGAGGCGTAATAGCTGTCGCCCGCCTGGATGGGCGTCACCGGCCCGGCAACGGACCGGGAAGGGCTGGTCGCGCAGCCCGTGAGAGCGGCGGCGCAAAGCGAGACTGCAAGTGCGAATCGAAACATGGACGGTCTCCGCAGAAATCCAGCGCATAGCTAGCCCAGCGGAGTGACAGTTCCGAGTCGTTGGTTTTCGAGTTGTGCGCGGTAGGTCTACGCCGCCATCGGGACTGCGGTGGGGCCGTCAAGCATCGACAGCATCGCACGGACCTCGGAGCGCCCGGCCAGCTCGCTCATGGTGAGACGGCCTTCGGAAGGCGGATCGAACACCGTGCGGCCTTCGAGCGCGATCGAGCGGTGGCCGACGCGGTCGCGCAGGCTCCAGACCGCCTCGAAGCCGGCTTCCCGGCTCAGCGCCGCGACGCGCTGCTCGACGGTCTGGCCGATGCGGGTCGGCAGGGCCGACACCCGGTTGCGGCAAACGTGCCAGCGCTGCACAGGCAGGCGGGCGCGCTTGCGGTCGAAGCGGACCGTATCGATCATGTCGCGATAATTGACCTGCGGGGCCTGCGGCGATTTCGAGGGGGCGAACAGGCCGTGCAGGTCGGCCGGACTCTCGTTCATCGGCGTGACGATGATGTCGGCCAGAAGATGCGCTTCATACAGATCGGTCTGGGCGCCGGAGGAGGTGTCGATGACCAAGAGGTCATAGCCGTCCAGACGCGCCATGCGGACCAGCGGTTCGAGCCGCCCGGAATTGCGGCGTCTGGCCGGATTTTCGATGTCGAGAACCATGACGTGGTCGGGCGAAGGCAGGCCGGAGGCGCGGCGGCGGCTGAGAAAGCTGGAAAAGTTGCGGGTGTTGCGGTCGAGATCGAGACCAGCCGTGCGCAGGCCGTCGCCGACAGCGGCGACGCTCAAAAGGGACGCGATGGTCGTCTTGCCGGTGCCGCCCTTGAAGCCGCTGATGGTTACCACCTTCACGCACCACTCCTTTTCTGGACGTTTCCTGTCGGTCCGCCGCCGCCGGGAAAGGCGGGCGCTTCGACGACTTCGTCTGCGAGGACGGCATCGCAATTCGTGTGCCAGACGAATTGAAGGCGCAGCGGTAAGGTTAGCCACCCCGACACTCTATGCCCTTGCCCTCCGGGCCGTGGCCCCCGATTATGGCGAAACAGGCGGCGCGACAGCCGCAGAGCGGAGACAGCCATGGCCACCATCGCCCTCGTGGACGACGATGAGAACATCGTCGAGGCTCTCAAGGCGTTCTTCGAGGCGGAAGGCTATCAGGTGCGCGCCTATCATGACGGCGCCGCCGCCTTGGCCGGCCTCTCGGACAATCCGCCCGATATCGCCATCCTGGACGTCAAGATGCCCAAGATGGACGGCATGGAGCTGCTGCGGAAGCTGCGCCAGACCTCCAACCTGCCGGCGATCTTCCTCACCTCGAAGGATGACGAGATCGACGAGGTGGTGGGCTTCAACATCGGCGCCGACGATTTCATCCGCAAGCCCTGCTCGACCCGGCTGCTGGCCGAACGCGTCAAGGCGATCCTGCGACGCTCGCGGGGCGCCTCGGCCGGCCCGGAGGATGGCGACAAGAAGCCGATTGTCCGTGGTCGCCTGACGCTCGACCCCAACCGGCACGCCTGCACGTGGGACAATGAGGTCGTGCGTCTCACGGTGACGGAATTCCTGATCCTGCAGGCGCTGGCCCAGCGCCCGGGCTATGTCAAAAGCCGCGACCAGCTGATGGACGCGGCCTATGATGATCAGGTCTATGTCGATGACCGCACGATCGACAGCCACATCAAGCGCCTGCGCAAGAAGTTCCGCGATCTCGACGACAATTTCGATTCGATCGAGACCCTGTATGGCGTCGGGTACCGCTATAAGGAAGTCTGACGCCTTGGAGAGACAGGCCGGGCCGGCGACCTCGCGCGGCGCGTCGAGACACGCGGCCAGAAACGCGCCCCGGAACGCGCCAAGACCTGTCCGGTCGCTGCTCTGGTCGCCGATCGCCCGGCTGATTCTCGCCTCGAATCTCGCCGGCCTGCTGATCCTGATCGCCGGCGCCCTGGTGCTCAACGAGATGCGCTCCAACCTCGTGCAGGCGCGCAAGGAAAGCCTCAACGACACCAGCGAGCTAATCGCGTCCTTCCTCACCGAGGTGGCGACGCAGGGAGATCCCTCCCCGCGCCTGCTCGACGACGCCGCCCGGGCGGTGCTGAAACGCGTGCCGTTCTCGGCCAATACCCGCATCCGCGTGCATGACCCCGGCAAGGTGGTGGTGGCGGACACCTACCTCCTCAATGACGCGATCGAGCGCCAGGACTTGCCGCCGATCCGCAACCCGAGCGCCATCGAGATCGGCTGGCTGAACATCGTCCGGGAGGTCAACCGCACGCTCGAAAGCCTCAGCCCGCGCGCCGGCCCGGCGCTCGAAGACGCCCGCACGCTGGAGGAAGAGGCCGAGATCGCCCTGCGCGGCGACCCCGTGGCGTCCGAACGCTTCGGCGAGCGCGGCGAGCGGGTTATCTCGGTGACCGTGCCGATCAAGGTCGTCGGCGCCGTCGTCGGCGCGCTGACCATCGAGACGAGCGACATCGCGCAGATCATCGCGGCCGAGCGCGCCGCCCTGCTGCCCTTCATCGTGGTGGGGGTCCTCGTCGCGATCATCACCTCGACCCTGCTGACGGCCTTCATCGCCCGGCCCCTGCGCAAGCTGTCGCTGGCGTCCGACCGCGTGCGAACGGGCGCCGCCGAACGTCTCAACCTGGGATCGCTGCACGATCGCAAGGACGAGATCGGGGATCTGGCCAAGGCGATGGAGGCGATGACGAAGTCGCTTTACGACCGCATCACGGCCAATGAGCGCTTCGCCGCCGACGTCGCCCACGAACTGAAAAACCCGCTGACGTCGATCCGCTCGGCGGTCGAGACATCCCAGGCCGTCGCCGATCCCGCCGTGCGCGAACGGATGCGGGAGGTCATCGCCCGAGACGTTGTGCGGCTGGATCGCCTGATCACGGACATCTCCAACCTGTCGCGCCTGGAGGGCGAGATCGTGCGGGAAAAACTGGCGCGCGTGGACGTCACGAAACTGCTCGAAGACATCGTCTCGATCTACCGCGACACGGCGCGCGAGAACGAGGCCCGGGTGACGCTGAACCTCGCGGGGCTCGAGGGCCGCGCCTTCGTCATGGGCCGCGAAGGGCCCCTGGCGCAGGTGATCCGCAACCTGATCGAGAATGCGAGGTCGTTCTCCCCCCCCAATGGCGAGGTGTCGGTGACGCTGGCGCGGGCAACCTCCAGCCTGGGTCCGACGCTTCGCCTTTCGGTTGAGGATGAAGGGCCTGGCGTGCCGCAGGACAAGCTGGAGAAGATTTTCGAGCGCTTCTACTCGGACCGCCCGCAAGGCGCCAAGTTCGGCAATAATTCCGGGCTTGGCCTGTCCATCGTCCGGCAGATCGTCGAGACCCATCGCGGCCGCGTCTGGGCCGAGAACCGGGTGAAGGACGGGCTTGCAGGCGGCGCCCGTTTCATGGTTGAGCTTCCGTCCGCCTCTGCGTCGCCATGACGTTCTGGCGATGACGCCCCGGAGCGCCCGACAGCGATCGCGCCTTGATCGCACTTGACCCTCCGGCGCGCCTAACGTCACCTTCAGCCCGAAGGCTGGGACACAAGGGAGTTTTCCGGATGATCGGTTTGGTCGTGGTCACGCACGGCCGGTTGGCGGAAGAGTTCATCGCCGCGACCGAACACGTCGTCGGGCCGCAGGAAGCCGTGCAGGCCATCTCCATCGGTCCGGACGACGACATGGACGTCCGCCGCCGCGAGATCATCGCCGCCGCCAAGGCGTGCGACCAGGGCGAGGGCGTGGTGATCCTGACCGACATGTTCGGGGGAACGCCCTCCAACCTCGCCATATCGGTGATGGGCGCGGGCAGCATCGAGGTAATCGCGGGGGTCAACCTGCCCATGCTGATAAAGCTTGCCGAGGTACGGGGCCGGTTGCCGCTGGCCGAGGCGGCCCTCGCCGCGCAAGAGGCCGGCCGGAAGTATATCTCCGTCGCCTCCGCCCTCTTGCAACGGGCCTAGAGCCTGATGCGATCAACCTGGATCAGGTCGATGGCTGAATCAGTCCCTACACCTATAAATCCAGAGCACCTTTCTTCGATTGATCGGGATTGGTCCGATGCGGATCGATCGCAGGTTGCTCTGGAGCGCCTGCAATGACGAAAATTGCAGGCGGGCTGATCTGATGAGCGGGCGTTTCAGGCGGTCGGCCGAGATCATCAACCAGCGCGGCCTCCACGCGCGCGCGTCGGCGGCGTTCGCGCGCGAGGCTCTGAAACACGACGCCAAGGTCATCGTGAATTTCGACGACATGACGGCAAGCGCGGCCTCGATCATAGATCTGCTGATGCTGGGCGCCCGCATCGGACACACGGTGGAGATCGAGACCGAGGGGCGTGAGGCCGAACAGGCGCTTGGCGCGCTGTGTGAGTTGATCGCGCGAAAGTTCGACGAGAAGGATTAGAGCATCTTTCTTCGATCAAACCGATTCAGTTTGACCGAAGGATGCTCCAGCCAACCCGCCCCAAATCTCAGCGCATCGACGGCGCCAGCGAAGCCGGGTCCGTCCGGTCGCGCGGCGGCCTCGGTCGGTCCGCAGGGTCGTATTGCGGCCGCAGGGGCTCGGTGAGATTGGCCAGCGAGACGCGTCCCGTGCCGGGGTCCGCCAGGGTCTGCGCCAGGCGGTGCAGCCCGGCGGCGAACTCAGTCTGGGTGACGGACCGGTCGAGATTGGCGTCGAACAGCATGGGATTGGAGAGCACGTCATCGGCCGCGCCCACGGAGGCGGCCCAGTCGCTCTGCTCAAAGCCGCCAAGGGAGCCATCGGCGTTGCGATCGGCCTGCGCGAAGCTCAGCACCGCGCCCTGGTCGATCTCAGCGCGGGACAGGACTGCATCGGCGTCGCGGTCGAAGCTGGCGAGCAGAAGGGCGCCGGGCTTCATGATACGCGGACCTCTCGGGCGCCGCAGACCATCGCCGGGAAAATCCGGAACGCGCTCGATGGCGTTGGAGTCTTCGAGGTTTTCGGCTGGCAGGTCCTCAACCGGAGCAGGAACGGGCGGGACGATGAGATCGACGGTCTGCGCCGACGCCGGCGTGGCGGCCATGGCGCCAAGGCATCCCAGCGCAACCAGTCCAGCGGCGATACGTGTCCGGATCATGCGGTCGGCCTTCCAGTCGCGCCGCCCCGACGCATCGCCGACCAATCTGCGCATGCCGGGCAGGCCGCGCAAGGGGCGGACACAGCCTGCAACGCGAGCGCTGCCGACAGGCGTCCCAAAATCATATAAAGGTATCTTTATATGATTTGCGCCGAGCGCCCGCGGCTGCTATGGCCCTGCCGCGCACGAAGAAAAAGGAAGCCGGACATGGCGTTCGATGATTGCAAGATTGCCGACATCTCGCTGGCCGACTGGGGCCGCAAGGAATTGACGATCGCTGAAACCGAGATGCCGGGCCTGATGGCGACGCGCATCGAGTACGGAAAGTCCAAGCCGCTCAAGGGCGCCCGCATCACCGGCAGCCTGCACATGACGATCCAGACCGGGGTGCTGATCGAAACGCTGAAGCATCTGGGCGCCGAAGTCCGCTGGGCCTCCTGCAACATCTTTTCCACACAGGATCATGCCGCCGCCGCGATCGCCGCCGCCGGCACGCCGGTGTTCGCGGTCAAGGGCGAGAGCCTCGAGGAATACTGGGACTATACCGACAGGATCTTCCAGTGGCCGGACGGCAAGCCGACCAACATGATCCTCGACGATGGCGGCGACGCCACAATGTATATCCTGATAGGCGCCCGCGTCGAAGCCGGCGAGGTCAAGCTGATCGAGACGCCGGAATCGGAAGAGGAAATCTACTTCTACAAGCAGATCAGGAAACGCCTCGCGGCCTCGCCGGGCTGGTTCACCAAGCAGCGCGACGCCATCAAGGGCGTGACCGAGGAAACCACCACGGGCGTCAACCGTCTCTACCGGCTGGTCGAGAAGGGGCTGCTGCCCTTCCCGGCGATCAACGTCAATGACAGCGTCACCAAGTCGAAATTCGACAACAAGTATGGCTGCAAGGAATCGCTCGTCGACGGCATCCGCCGCGGCACCGACACGATGATGGCGGGCAAGGTCGCCGTCGTGTGCGGCTATGGCGATGTCGGCAAGGGTTCGGCCGCCTCGCTGCAGGGCGCCGGCGCCCGCGTCAAGGTGACGGAGGTCGATCCGATCTGCGCGCTGCAGGCCTGCATGGACGGTTTCGAGGTCGTGACGCTGGAGGACGTCGCCTCTCAGGCCGACATCTTCATCACCACCACCGGCAACAAGGACGTGATCCGGCTTGAGCACATGCGCGAGATGAAGGACATGGCCATCGTTGGCAACATCGGCCATTTCGACAACGAGATTCAGGTCGCGGCGCTGAAGAACTACCGCTGGGATAACATCAAGCCGCAGGTCGACATGATCAACTTTCCGGACGGGAAGCGCATGATCCTGCTGTCGGAGGGCCGTCTCCTCAACCTCGGCAACGCCACCGGCCATCCCAGTTTCGTGATGTCCGCCTCGTTCACCAACCAGACGCTGGCGCAGATCGAGCTGTGGACCAACGGCAAGGCGTACGAGAACAAGGTCTACACCCTGCCCAAGCACCTCGACGAGAAGGTCGCGACGCTGCATCTGAACAAGCTGGGCGCGCGGCTCACAACGCTGACGGAAGAACAGGCCGCCTATATCGGGGTCTCAACCACCGGTCCGTTCAAGGCGGACCACTACCGGTATTAGTGGGTCCTTCCGGTCAATACGAGTCGGATTGACCGGAGACTGAACACCTAAAGCACCACGAGATGTTCAGGCTTGGCGATGCGGACTGCGGCTGCAGGGATGGTTCGGTCGGAGCTGACCAGCCTGCCGCCGTGCCGAGCAGCCAGAGCGAGAAGGTAGAGATCGGTAATCAGTTTGGGTCCCAGATTGTGGGTGTGGTCGAACACGGCGGAATCGGTCATCGACACGTCGTCGGACCAAAACGCATGATCGCTTGAAGCGATGGATCGTTGAAGGGTTGCGATGGCCACCGCAGTCGTCACGCTGTTCCGATAACGGGGCTGAGAAAGTATGCGCACGAAGCCATTCTCCGTGATCGGACATGTCGCCCAACCATGGCGCTGCTCAGCCGACTGCCAGTTTTGCGCGCGATCGTGGTGCACGTGCAGCGTGTCGTGAACCGCCAGCAGAACGTTACGTCGAGCAGAGCGCGCACCTAGTCAGGATTTTCTTCAAGAAGGGTCCGCACGTGCTCTTCCGTGACAATATGCGTGCCGCGCGGCAGAAGCGCAAACCCGTTGCGATAACGCTGCTCGCCGGTTGCTTCTCCCACCAGCGCCTTGCGGGCGAGATCGGACAGGACTTTGCCGGCGGACACCTTGCGCTCGGCCGCAATCTCCCTCGCTGCGTTGAGAATGTCCTCGTCAATGTCCAGCGTCGTTCTCATCATGTGACGATACCGCATCAGCGCGTTACGGACCAGCCGACCGACGCAACATCCGCCGGGTATGGGCGCGGCGGACGCCGCCGCTGGACCGGTCCCCGCAAATGGGTGTAGGCCGCCAGCGGACTATACGCGAAGGACTGCTGGATGACCGAACCCTCACCTGCCGGCCCCGCCGGAGGTTCGCGTCCTGAAAAGCGTGCAGGGTCAGGTTTCTGGGGGCTCGCCCTAGGCTCGGTCGGCGTCGTCTTCGGCGATATCGGCACCAGCCCGCTCTATGCCTTCAAGGAATCAATCGCCCACGTCAGCGAAGGAGGCGCCGCGAGTCGGGCCGAGGTCCTTGGCATTATCTCGCTGATGCTCTGGTCTTTGATCATCGTCGTGCTTCTGAAGTATGTCTTTCTTCTTCTGCGGCTCGACAATCAGGGCGAGGGCGGATCGTTGTCGCTGATGGCCCGGGTGCAGCGGGCCGTAGGACGCCGCACGCCGCTCCTGTTCGCGCTTGGCGTCTGCGGCGCCGGCATGTTCTATGGCGACGCCCTCCTGACGCCAGCGATATCCGTGCTGTCGGCGCTCGAGGGACTTGCGATCATTCCGCAGCTCAAGGGACGCGTCGAGCCCTTCATCCTGCCGCTGGCGCTCTGCATTCTGGTCGGGCTCTTCCTGGTGCAGCGGAAAGGGACCTCGCTGGTCGGAGCGTTCTTCGGCCCGATCTGCGCCGTGTGGTTCCTCACGCTGGCGGGGCTCGGCGTCTATCACATCGTGCTTGACGGGCCGGGCATTCTGGAAGCCCTCAGCCCGCACCATGGCGTCGTCTTCCTGGCAACGCATTCCGTTCTGGGATTCGCCGTGCTGGGCACCGTGTTTCTCACCGTCACCGGCGCCGAGGCGCTGTTTGCCGACATGGGCCATTTCGGGCGCAAGCCGATTGCGGCCACATTCTCCTGGCTTGTCCTTCCCAGCCTGGCGCTGAACTATCTGGGCCAGGGCGCCATGGTTCTGGCGTCTCCTGAAACCGTCTCCAACCCGTTCTTCATGATGGCGCCGCCGGTACTGCTGGCGCCGCTGGTGGCGCTGGCGACGCTTGCCACGGTCGTCGCCTCCCAGGCGGTCATTTCCGGAGCTTTCTCGCTGACCCAGCAGGCGGTCCAGCTTGGACTCCTGCCGCGGCTCCAGATCGTCAAGACGTCCGAGCACCATCACGGCCAGATCTACATGCCGCAGATCAACTATTTCCTGCTCGCCGGCGTGATCGTCCTGGTGCTGGCCTTCAGGTCGTCGTCCGCCCTCGCCTCCGCCTACGGCGTCTCGGTGATCGGCGCGATGATCACATCAACCCTGTTCGCATTCATTGCGGTCAGGCGCATCTGGAAGCGCAGCCTCTTCACGACGGTGGCGATCGTCGGACCTTTCCTGCTGATCGAGGGCGTCTTCCTCGCCTCCAATCTCCTGAAAGTCCCGTCCGGCGGTTATGTGCCGCTGCTAATCGCGGCGACGTTCGTGCTCCTGATGTGGACGTGGGCGCGCGGGACCCGGATTCTTGCCGACCGCACGCGCGGCGGCCCTTCTCTCGACCAGGTACTCGATGGCCTCGCGGCGTCCCCGCCGCACGTCGTCAAGGGCACCGCGGTTTTTCTCACGGCCGATCCCGCTTCGGCGCCAAGCGCCCTGCTCCATAACATCAAGCACAACAAGGTGCTGCACGAACGCAACATCATCCTGACCGTCCGGGTGGCGGAACGCCCCTATGTTCCGGACGAGGACAAGGTGGAAATCTCGGATCTCAAGGGCGGGATGAAGCGCCTTTTCCTGTCGTTCGGCTATATGGAAACGCCCAACATTTCACGCGCCCTGTCGCTTGCCCGCAAGCAGGGGCTGTCCTTCGACATCATGTCGACGTCGTTTTTCCTCAGCCGGCGGACCTTCCTGGCGGACGGCAAGATCGGCATGCCGATCT
>JAWXBJ010000164.1:0-4731 GCA_034439955.1 Alphaproteobacteria bacterium | reverse complement strand
CTAGGCGTTGCTCAGCGTTTTCAGTTCGCGAACGCACGGCCTCAGACGAATCATGCCGGGAACACTTTCCACGTCGAGTTGATCAGGGGCCGCGTGGTGTTGACAGCCTCAGCGGTCCGAAGGCCGCAGGAGATGGTGCGCGAAGCGATTTTTCGCCGAACCCTCGCTCGCGACCCGCAGCGCAGTTTCTTCGATGAAGATCATCCCTCGGTGGAGTTGCCGGACGATCCGCTTTATGGCTTAGTGTTGTATGGTCCGCCGTCGCGCCGGGCGGATCAGCGCTTTCCTGGATTCGTCGTTGTAGCGTTTCCGGACCCTCAACTCCGCTACTACATTGACGAGGTGGACCTTTTGAATAAATTTGCGCACGACCACACCGAACTGGTGCTTCGACTGCGTCGAGATGAAGAGATCGCATGACGGGGAGACCCCCTTCTCCGGGTTTTAGGGGCGCGCGCCTTCGGGAGGCCCGCGAAGCATTTGGCCTTACGATCGTGTCGCTGGCAGACATGCTGGGTCTCACAAGACAGGGCTTGGCGAACTACGAAAGCGGAGAGCGAACGCCCGCCACGGAAATCGCGGACAGAATCGCAGAGAAACTGGCGATGCCGCGACGGTTCTTTTTTTCCGAGCCGCTCGACCTCGGCAACGAGCCTGTGTTCTACAGATCGCTGGCCGCCGCCACCAAGACCGCCCGCCGAAAGGCGGAGCAACGACTGTCGTGGCTTGAGGAGGCGCTGGTGCCCATTGAGAAGCAGGTTGAATTGCCGATGGTGAATCTGCCCAAGCTTCGCCTTCCTCTTGATCCGTCCGAGCTATCTGACGAGGACATAGAGGACGCAGCTGCAGCGGTCCGCGAACACTGGGAACTCCCCGATGGCCCGATAGGCAACCTAGTCGAAGTCGCGGAACGCCACGGATTTGTTGTGACTCGGTTTCACATGGACGCTCCTACTTTGGACGCGTTCTCGCGCTGGTCTCCCACCGTGGGTCGACCTCTCGTTGCTCTCAATTCGGGCAAGGGCTCGGCGTCTCGTCAGCGGCTCGATACAGCACACGAAATCGGACACCAAATTCTCCATCGCCATGTAGACGCGAGTGCGCTGCGAAAGCCGGCGATCCTAAAAAGCATCGAGGCTCAGGCCTTCTTGTTTGGCGCTGCGTTGCTAATGCCCGTCGACTCCTTCCTGAATGATGTGGACTCGACCAGTTTAGAAAGTCTGAAAGCGCTTAAGGCCTCTTGGAAAGTATCTATCGGCGCGATGTTGATGCGACTGGTGAACCTCAACATCGTGAGCGAAAAGGACAGTAAGTATCTCTGGCGTTCCTATGCGATGCAGGGTTTCCGTCGGGCCGAGCCCTTGGATGATGTGATCGAGCATGAAGTCCCCACGCTAGCGGCGAGAGCGGTCAATACGTTGGGAGGCGCACAGGCCTTGTCAAACATTTTGAGCAGCATCAGCTTGTCGGACGCGCTGACGGAGGAACTCCTCGGTCTCAGGGCTGGCCCCATCACGCCCTCCGTGGCGGCTGTATTTCACATTCCTGACTCACGAGAAAGGGATCGAGCGGCCGAGCCCGCGCGCGACGCTGAAGTGTTGCCTTTTCGACGACCTCTGAAGCAGAACTAGGCACTGTCTCATCCGGTGGGTGCGAAGGCGATGTCAGATCATCACGGCACAGACTGGTGGCAGAAGGTACCGGAGCGCATACGTAAGTCGGAGACTTCAGGCTGGCGATGCTCTTCGCCTCGGTGGTCTGACCGCCGCGGCGTTGTTCTGGTCGGCCTCACGCACGATCGGCGCGGACGAATCGTCGCGGACTGAACGACCGCGGGCCGCGGGCGAACCGCTGGTGGCGCGTTAGGGAAGCGACACTAACTTCGCAGCCTGCCGTGGCGGAGGATGTGGGAGATCTCCCGCAGCACTTCGTGGGATTTCTTGCCGGCCCGAGCTAGATCTACTTCTCGGGCACGCGATCAGCGCGCAGGCCGATCTGCAAGCTGGGCGGTGTGCCAGCGATTTCGATGCCCTCGACGCGGGCCAGAAACTCCGGAAAGCTGCGCGCGCCGAGTTGTTGCGCAAGTGTCTTCTTGCCGGGATAGTGGCTTTTCAGGCCCAGACCAAGCCGGCTGATGCTTAGTCGCCTACTAGGCGCCGCGGACAGAAGCTTGCGGATCAGCGCGGGCGCGTGTTCGGCTGTACTCACGTGCTTCCCCTGCCCTTTCACAGATCCAGGAGTCGGCCCTTCCTTCCGCGAGCGCTCCTTCAGACGAAGCATAAGATTCGGATCCTCGCCAGAGACTTCGATTCCATCGATCCCAGCAAGGAAGTCCGGAAACCTGCGCACGCCAAGATGGCGTGCCAGGGGGCCCTGAACCGGGAAATGTTCTTTGAGCCTCTGCCCTAGAGTCTGAACTCCGATCTGCTTGCTCGGCGCCGCGCCAACGATCTCAACAACCCACTTGGCAACGGCCATCGGGTCGAGCCGCACGTCTGGCAGCTTCGTTACCGGGCCAGACGGCTTTGGGATACCCACCACATCGGGACTGGGGCTAGCCCCGGCCCTGGACGGCGCCAGCTTAGCCGACTGAATTCTACCAGCGGCACGAAAATCATTGACGGTAACGATTCTCTCAGGACCCTCGCCTGTGAAGCTGATGCCATCTGCCTCCTTGAAGAGCGACTCAAGCCCACCGGTCAATGAGTCCGCCGTCACCGCCGGGATCCAGCCTCCAAACAACTCCCTCAAATACTTCAGGAGATCCCGCTTCCGGATGACCTGACCAGCGTCGACCAATCGACGAACAAATTCCACGCCCTTCGTCCGAACGAGATCGCGGATGTTCCCGTCTTTGAGCGCCTGGACATCTACCGCTACAGGCCCCCGCTCAGTCGTGTCTGCCTTGAAATCGACGGCGCCCCCTTCCTGGAGCCGTTTCCAGTGGCCTTGGCGAACGAACCCCTGACTGAAATACCTAACGCTGTCGTTCTCATCGAGAATAAGTCCCCAATTCTCGCGCGACCTATTTCGGAACACGTGACCGCGGGTGCGTTGGCCGGCGGCGGGCGGCACTGCGCCCGCATCCAGAGCAGCGGTCGCGTCTCTCACTATTGTTTGACTGCCGTCAAGGATGAAAGCGAATGTGTCGACTTCGCCAATGAGGCCTCGAATATTGTCAAACCCAAGAATCCGAGATACATCATCGATTCCAAAGCACGCATCTACCTGCGAACGCAGCTGATCAAGGCTGATGGGGGCACCAAGGGCGCTCTTCGCCGTAACTAAGTCTCTGCAAAACGCCTGAATGCGGGCGAGGCCGAGTTCTCTTGCCCGATCCTCCTTCAATTTATCGGGCACTGGAACGTCTGCGGCGGTAAACAGTGGGACGTCGTCTGCACGTGGAGCATCGCGCGCGCCTTCCGCGATCCAGCCGCGAGCGACACTCCATGCCCTCAGCCCCGACGCGCTGAAGCCCAAATAGAAGTTAACGGCCTCGTTCTCATCCTTGTTAGCCGAAAACTCCTTCATCGGTACGAAGAATGCTCGCACACGACCGTCAATGACGATCGCGCCTGCCTGTGAGCCGTGGATTACATCGATCACTCCGTTCACTCGTCGCAGGCCTTGAGCCGTCTTCCAAAAGTTCTTCTTTCGGTCCCAGTCACCAAGGTCTGCCGCGGCGACCAGCGCACAGGCCTGCGGCGCAAAGCCAAACCAATTGTGTGAGATGTTCTTGCGCCCAAAGGCCCTCGCTTGACACTCTTCCAGGGCATTGTCAAGTTCGTCAGTGCGATCCGTTCGTCCGGAAAACCAGAGAATAAAATGCATCGCGTAGATGTAGCAATACGCGCGCCAGGATGGGAAGCGCTCAGCCCAAACCCGCAACCGCGACAGAGCCTCATCAATATCGAACTCAGGAAGTAACTTATAGGTTTCACACCAGAGTCGGTAGTCGTCCTCGCGTCTACTCGAATGCCGAAGATTTATCTCCATCAGGTGGACGATACGCCTCAGCTCGGCCTCCCCCAGGGCACTCCAGCGCTGCCCGGCTCTCGTCACGTAGGCGTGCGCCAGCGCACGCCGGCTGGCGGCGTTCCCTCCAGACCGCTCGTGAGCCAGCTCCCACACTTGGATGACATCGTCAAGGTTGTCGTAAAGCCTTTGAAGGTCAGCCACACACGTGGTGAGGTAGGTGTCAGTCTTTTCGATCGTCGCATACAGCTCGCTCGCGGTATCGATAAGCGTGCTGGCGATCGCCACTTGATCTTGAACCCACTCCTGAGCGTCGTCTGGGATTTGCGCGATAGTTCGGACGGCGGCTGCTTGCTTAAGCTTCGCCGCAACCTCGAGAATCATCTGCACATGCGTGATGTATCCGTACACGTTGTCTTGGTTGATGTCACGGGTCTTCTCAAACGCTCGCACCGCCCCGTCGAACAGTGGTGTAATCACGCGAATCAATTCCGCCGGCTGAGATCCCTTCGCCGCGTTAAGCGTTTGCCTTACTCTGTACCGACGGACCAAACCCAGAGTGTGGTGGTGGATGAAATCATCGGGCGAGAGCCTAGTGGCCTCGGTTAGGTACTCTTCAGCCCGGTCGAAGTCCCGCTTCATGCGATAGATCTGATGGCGGCCGAGATGATTCCAGAAATGCGGTTCTGCCGGAAATCGCTCGGTAAGCTCTAGCAGAACGCGGTGGCCAAGGGTTGGATCGGGACCATCGATCGT
>JAWXBJ010000163.1:0-4906 GCA_034439955.1 Alphaproteobacteria bacterium | reverse complement strand
TGGGCTCATCTTCAGGATCATCCCCCGCCGCAGCTCGACCCTGAATCCCGAAAATGCGCCCTTGTCCGCCATCCGGTGGAACTCGGCGCTGCTGAAGGGCGGATGGGTCATCGCGAGGGCGTTCATGGAGGCAAGACTACGCCAGGCCTGCGCCCGACGGAAGCCGCGCCGCGTCCGAACCCTATCGCGGCCGCAGGAAAACCGGGTTCGAATAGAACCACAGATCGCTCCACGGGTCCTCGCCGAGCGGATCGGGCGAGGGCTCAAGTTCGGCCGTGCTGGTTCCGCGCACCCGGACATAGCCGGGGCCAGCCATGGCGGGAAGCACATGGATCATTGTCAGCACCTCGCCCGCGCGCGTCCAGTCGGCCGCCGTGAAGCGTTTCGCGATGCGGGTCGTGGGATTTCTGTCCCCGTCGCGGTCGGGTCGCGGACCCGTGACATCGCCGACGATGAGATCGATGCGCTCGACGGCAGGCGTCCGGCCCGCGCTGTTGACGCCGGCCGGATCGCGAACCCGGATGGTCACGCGAATGTCAGCCCCTGCCCGGAAGGTCAGCTCACCGCCGATACGCGCCGTCTCGCCGGCACTGTCGATCGCAACATCCAGTTCCGAAACCAGACCTCCGGTGGCGACAAAAACGCGGCCCCGGCGCAGGCCATCGAGGATGTCGTCATGCTTGGGCCGCGCATGCACGTAGGTCTTTGAATACTCCCCCGGCCAGAAATCGCTGCCGCCTTCGCTGACATGGCGGTGCGAGTCGGAGGTCGATGTAACCCACCAGCGCCGGCCTTCGCCCAGCATGGAGTCCCAGAAGCCGCCGAGACGGGCCGTCATCTGGTCGAATCCGCCCATCGTCGGAGAGCGGCCATAGCCTCCCCGTGCGCCTTTCGGGTCGAGCGTTCCATCCGCGTTCAGCGCCGCCGCCTGGTGGCCGGGCGCGCCTTCCATGCCGACGGCGATTTCTGGCGCGGCATCGTTCCAGTCGCGAAATTCGGCCGGATCGTACTGGCCATAGGCGCCGACCGCGGTGGCCGACCGCGATGGGTGATTGGCGATCACGACCGGCGGGGCCTCGATTTCTTTCATGTAGGTCAGCGCCTCGATCATTTTCGGCTCTGTGTCGCGTGATGCGTCCGACGGGAAGGCTTCGCGCTTGGAAAAACCGGACTCGATCCGTCTCAGCGATTCGCGCTCGTCTTGCGTGTGCGGAATGATCAGGCTGCTGTGGTCGCCTCCGGGCGTGTCGAACTCCATGCCGTAGAACTGGATGACCTCCGGCACGCTGGCGCGCGACTGCTCGAGTTCGGGATAGGCCTGGTCGTGATTGAGTTTCGAGTGATTGGGTCCGCCATGGTCTGTCGAGACCATCCAGGAAAGGCCGAACTTCCGCGCCATCGCAGCGTTCGTGGGGATGGGGTAGACGCCATCGACGCCGAGGATGGGGACAGGCGCGGCGCCGGGGTTGGCGGCGTCCGGCTCATAGTCGGCGCTGAAGCGGCTGTGGATGTGATGGTCGCCCGCCAGCCAGGCGCGGCCGTCTCCGGCCTCAGCGCTTTCCGCTTCACTTGCGGCGGACGCCGTGACCGTCGAGATCGCTGGAGAAGATGCGCAGGCCGCCGACGCGAGAATGAGCGCGAGCGTCGGGTGGCGAAAATGGATCGTCATCATGGCGGGCCTCAATGCATGCGCAAGTCCATCGAAGGCGGTATCGCCCGCGCGTGACGAAGGTGTGTCAGGCGTTTGGGGAACCTCGAATCAAGTGCCGCTGCACAACTCCCACGCCCCACGCGGTGACCTCGTCAGGGTCCATCGCGGTCGTGTCGAGCCGGTGCGCCCCGGCCGCCGCCATCATGGGTGCGTCCTTGCGGCCCGCGTCGCGGACGTCGCGCTCGCGAAGCTGCGCCAGCACCTCGGCTTCGGAGATGGGCTCTCCCAACGCGACAAGCTCGCGGAACCGGCGTCGCGCGCGGATCTCCACAGTTGCGTCGATCCAGAACTTCACTTCGGCCTCCGGAGCGATCACCGTGCCGATGTCCCGCCCGTCAAGCACCGCCCCGGCTGGCCGCAATGCGAACGCGCGCTGCATGTCAAACAGCGCCGCGCGCACCGGTCCATGCGCCGCGACGACGGATGCGGCTGCGCCAATCCCCGAGCCCCGCAGCTCGCCTTCGTCGAAATCGGTGAGGTCGAGCGCCTGCGCGAGACGGCCGCACCACTCGGCATCCCCGAGCGCCGCACCTTCCCGCAGCGCCTTGGCCGCCACGGCGCGGTAGAGAAGACCTGTATCGAGGTGCGACAGCCCGAAATGCGCCGCCAGGCGCCTGGCCAGCGTGCCCTTGCCCGACGCCGTCGTCCCGTCGATCGCGAGGATCATGCGTCGTCGCGAACAATGTCCGCTCCCAGCGCCGTCATGTGATCGAAGAAAACGGGATAGCTGGTGGCGATCATCGCGACATCGTCGACGCTGACCGGCGCCCGCGCGGCCATTCCCATGACCAGCGCCGACATGGCGATGCGGTGATCGTGGCGCGTCGTCACCAGACCGCCGCCGGGCACGCCGCCCGCGCCCCGGCCATGCACGATGAAGCCGTCCGGCAATTCCTCGGCCTCGACGCCGTTGACAGACAGCATGGCGCAGATCGCCTGGATGCGGTCGCTTTCCTTGACGCGAAGCTCGGCCGCGCCTGTCACCGTCGTGACGCCGTCCGCGAAGGCCGCCAGCACCGCGAAAATCGGCAGCTCGTCGATCATCGAGGGAATGAGAACGGGGTCGAGGCGGACGCCTCTGAGGTTCGAGGCGCGCGCCGTTACCTTGATCAGCCGTTCGCCGGTCGCCTCGCCGTCCGGCAGTCCCTCGAGATTGCCTCCCATGGCCGCCGCAGCGTCGAGAAAGCCGGTTCGCGTGCCGTTGTCGAGTATGCCGTTCACGGTCACGTCGCCCTGGCCGGACACCAGCGCCGCCGCGAGAGCGAACGCCGCCGAGGACGGATCGCCCGCAACCGCCGCTGCAATGCCGGTGAGCGTCTGTCCGCCGCGAAGGGAGACGACAGGTCCCGCCCCCGCCCGCTCCTCGACGCCGACCTCGACCCCGAAAGCCCTGAGCATCCGCTCGGTATGATCGCGCGTCGCCTCGCGCTCTTCGACGATGGTTACGCCTTTCGCGCGGAGACCTGCGAGCAGGATCGCGGATTTCACCTGGGCGGAAGCTTCGGGGGGTGCATAGCGGATCGCCTTGAGACCGCCGCCCCTGATGACGGCCGGCAAGCGCCCGCCCGCAGAGGTATCCGCCTCTACCCCCATTTCCCGCAGGGGCTTCAGCACGCGCTCCATGGGGCGTGACGACAGTGACGCATCGCCGACGAAGCGCGCCGTCAAGGCATGGCCGCCCGCCAGCCCCATCATCAGCCGGGCGCCGGTGCCGGAATTGCCGAAATCGAGGTCGCCCGCAGGAGACGTGAACCCGGCGGCGCCGACGCCCTCCACGATCCAGACGCCGTCGGCCATGCGGGTGACGCGAGCGCCCAGCGCCTCGACCGCGCGGGCGGTACGGAGCACGTCCTCGCCTTCAAGAAGACCCGTGATCGATGACGTGCCGGTCGCTGCGCCAGCCATCATCAGCGCCCGGTGGGAGCATGATTTGTCACCCGGGGCGCGAATGCTTCCGCCGAACGTTTTGGCGAGCGTGTTGACAGGTCTGGAAGTCGCGCGCATGGGCGTCGTCGAAGCTTTCACAAAGGGCGTCGCGAGGTCCTCTGACCTGGCCGGCTCACAGCGCTTTACAGCGCCGCGTGAACATGGCAAGCGCCCGGCCCAAGTTATGGGGCCCAAGTACGGGGAATGACGTTGGCGAACACCGAGCTCGGCGAAAAGCGCACCTGTCCCGAATGCGGGTCCAAATTCTACGACCTCGGAAAGCGGCCGGCCGTCTGTCCAAAGTGCCGGGCGAGTTTCGATCCCGCCTCGGATGTGGCGAAACCCAAGCGCACAAGGGAGAAGGCCAAGCCTGCCCCTGTCGTCGCCGACGAGGAGGAGGAGGAAGAGGTCGAGGACGACGAGGCCGAGGAAGCGGCCGAGTCCGACGACGAGGAAGAGGAAATCGAAGCCGAGGAAACCGTCGAGGTCGATCTGGTGGATGAAGACGAGGTCGTCGAGCCCGAGGAGGAAGCCGAACCTGCCGCGCGCGTTCCCGCCAGCAAGAAGTATGTCGCCCCCGGCGCCCCGGAAGAAGACGACGAGGAGGTTGAAATCGAGGACGAAGATGACGGCCTCACCGTCATCGACGAGGACGAGGAGTTCGCGGACGACATCCCTCTCGAGGGCGGCGCGGACGAAGAAGAGCTTTAGCGGCGGAATGTGTTGAAGGGACTCGGCGAGCGATCCCATCCAGGACGTAAGCCGCCACTCACCTGGACCGTTGGAGCGTGCTCTGGGGTCGCGACAGCATCGGACTTGATCCCGGCAGGGGTGCGGTATAAGCAACGCGCTCCCAAATCTGGACCATCCCTTGACGCTCGCGCTCTTGCAGCGCGCCGTCACAAGGCGGTACGGGGCCATAGCTCAGCTGGGAGAGCGCTTGCATGGCATGCAAGAGGTCGGCGGTTCGATCCCGCCTGGCTCCACCAGCTTTCGCGCTGCGCGATACCAGCTCAAGCCGGCGTCATGCCGCGTCGCTGGCCTCATGGGGGGCGAGGATCGCCAACACCGCCTCGACCGTTTGCGCCTTGCGCAGCGCCTCGCGCACGGCGTGCTGGCGGAAATTGCGCGAGACCCGGGCCAGCGCCCTCAGATGATCGGCGCCCGCCTCTGCTGGCGCCAGCAGCATGAACACCAGATCGCAACGGCGCTCGTCGATGGCGTCGAAATCGGCCGGATCAACCAGCCTCGCAAAGCCTCCGGCGGGGC
>JAWXBJ010000162.1:0-16777 GCA_034439955.1 Alphaproteobacteria bacterium | reverse complement strand
GCGGCGGCGCGCTCTATCTGGCGTTCGGCCTGTGCGCCGCGCTCCTCGAGGCCCAGCGTTCGGGGAAAGGCCAGGTGATCGACTGCGCCATGACGGATGGCGCGGCGTCCCTGATGACCATGTTCTACGGCATGCGGTCAGCCGGACTCTGGAACGACCGGAGGGATGACAATCTTCTCGATGGCGCCGCCCATTTCTATGACACCTACGCCTGCGCGGACGGGAAATGGCTGGCCATCGGCGCCATAGAACCGCAATTCCACGCCCTGCTCATTCCGGCGCTTGGCATGGATGGGGCCGAGTTTCCGGATCGGATGAACCGCGCCAACTGGCCAGCCTACTCTGCGCGTATCGCACATGCCGTAAGGCAGAAACCCCGCGACGAATGGGCTGCTGTTTTTGAGGGAACGGACGCTTGCGTCTCGCCGGTCCTGTCGATGTCGGAGGCGCCGGAGCATCCCCACAACGTCGCCAGGGACACGTTTCTTGATGTTTTCGGCGCGGTGCAGCCAGCTCCCGCGCCGCGCTTTTCGCGCACGGCGGGAAATGTGCAGGGTCCTCCGGCCCTCCCCGGCCAGCAATCAAGACAGGTGATGCTGGACTGGGGCGTCGATCAGCAAATGGTCGAAACTCTGCTGAAAGGCGGCGCGATCGTGCAGTCACGCCTCGATCGACCGGCGCCCCGATAGCTAGATTCAGTTCAGAATATGTCATGGATTCAATAATTTATTCGGCA
Organism: Alphaproteobacteria bacterium; assembly: GCA_034439955.1. Classification (GTDB taxonomy): domain Bacteria; phylum Pseudomonadota; class Alphaproteobacteria; order Caulobacterales; family Hyphomonadaceae; genus UBA7672. The sequence goes on along the minus strand of JAWXBJ010000162.1, from coordinate 16,041 downwards.
TAATGCATCCTGAATTCTGGACAACATCCGCCTCAAACTCGGTTCAGTCTCGTGCCGGTAAACAGACGACATGCCGGAGGACGCCTTGATGTCCCTCGATGGTTTTCGCCGGCATCTGTTCCTGTGTAACTGGGCCGGCGTCGCAAGGCGCCGGCCACTTCATGTGCGGTCGGGCTCGCTCGGCCAACGAAAACGCCCATAGGTCATTCCGACGCGGACGGGCCGTATGACTTTTCTCCTACACTCACTAAGCTGGTCCTCCATCGCCGGGAGCTCAGCGAATGACGGTAAGGAAGTTGGCGGCGGCCCTTGTGTCGTTGATGGTGTTCTGCGGCGCGGCGAGCGCCGACGCAAACAAGCAGACCAAGGGTTCGTTCGACGACAAATTCCGTCAGCTCGACGTCGATCTGCCGACCCCCAACACCTACCGCGCGGCTTCAGGCGCGCCGGGGGAGGCCTACTGGCAGCAGCAGGCCGACTATGTGATCAGCGCCACGCTCGATGAGACCGCGAAACGGATCACCGGAAGCGAAACGGTGAGTTACAGGAACAACTCGCCCCACGATCTCAGCTATCTCTGGTTTCAACTCGATCAGAACATCTTCAAGCGCGACTCGGACTCGCGGCGAACCGCCACCACAGCCGTCAGCGGGACCGACGCAATCGGCATTGTAGCGCTACAGCAACTGCAGTCCTACGACGACCGGCCGCAGGGGTTCGAAATCCAGTCGGTCGCGGATGGCTCGGGCGGAGCGCTCTCCTATGTGATCAACGACACCATGATGCGGGTCGATCTGCCCCGGCCGCTTTCGGCAGGCAAGTCGCAGTCAATCAGGATCGCCTACGCATTCAACATCACTGACAATGATGTCTTCGGCGGACGCAGCGGTTATGAGCGATTTCCGGAGACGGACACCTACACGTTTTTCCAGGCGCAATGGTTTCCGCGTCTCGTCGCCTACACCGACTACACCGGCTGGCAGCACAAGCAGTTCCTGGGCAATGGCGAATTCACCCTGGAGTTCGGCGATTACGACGTCTCGTTGACCCTGCCGGCCGATCATATTGTGGGCGCCACGGGCGTCCTTCAGAATCCCGGGCAGATGCTGTCAGCGGAACAGCGCCGGCGGCTGGAAGAAGCGCGTTCCGCGCGGGCGCCCATGTACATCGTCACGCCGGAGGAAGCCCTCGCCAACGAGAAGGAGGGCACGACGGCGACCAAGACTTGGAGGTTCAAGGCTGAAAACGTCCGGGATTTCGCCTGGGCGTCGTCCCGCAAGTTCATTTGGGACGCGATGGGCGTCGATCAGGACGTCGGCGCGGATGTGCTGGCGCAATCCTTTTTCCCGAATGAAGCCGATCCGCTCTGGTCGAAATATTCGACGCGCGCCGTCGCCCACACCATCGACGTCTATTCGGACTTTTCCTTTCCGTATCCTTATCCTTCGGCGATTTCGGTCAACACCTGGAAAAGCGGCGGCATGGAGTATCCGATGATTTCCTTCAACGGCTACAGGCCGGTGAAGGATGAGAAGACCGGCGTCAAGACATATACCCGCAACGCCAAGTACGGGTTGATCGGTGTGGTGATCCACGAGGTGGGCCACAATTACTTCCCGATGATCGTCAACTCGGACGAACGCCAGTGGACCTGGATGGACGAGGGGATCAATTCCTTCCTCGAGCACATGGCCGAGCTTCTGTGGGACGACGATTTTCCGGTGCTGAGCGGGAATCCCAACTCTCTGGAGGCCATAGGCGGCTACATGATGTCAGAGGATCAGGTTCCGGTCATGGTCAATTCGGAATCGATCAAGCAGTTCGGCAACAACGCCTACAGCAAGCCGGCCGCAGCCCTTACGGTCCTGCGTGAAACGGTCATGGGCCGCGAGTTGTTCGACTTTGCATTCAAGGAGTATTCGAGGCGCTGGCGCTTCAAGCGTCCGACGCCGTCCGATCTGTTCCGGACCATGGAGGACGCCTCAGGCGTCGATCTCGACTGGTTCTGGCGCGGCTGGTTCTATACGACGGACCATGTTGATATCGCGCTTGAGACCGTGCGCGAGTATCGACTGTCCACCCGGGATCCCGAAATCGAAAACCCGCTCAACCGGGACCGCCGCACGGAGGTGAGACCGTCCGCGCCCACCGCCGCGAACAATCGCGAGCAGGGTCTCCAGACCTATGTGGAGCGTCATCCGGAGATAGCGGACTTCTATGACGAGAACGACGAATTCGTCGTCAACAACAAGGACCGGAATGAGTATTCGACTTTCCGGGATGGCCTCAAGGAGCACGAGAAACAGGCGTTCGAGCGCGCGCTCCGCGAGAACCCTTTCATCTACTTTATCGATTTCCGGAATCTGGGCGGGCTCGTGTCGCCGTTGCCGCTCAAGTTCACCTACGAGGACGGGACAACGAGAGAAGAGATTATCCCGGCCGAAATCTGGCGCCGGAACAATGAGACGGTCACCAAGGTGTTCGTCGAGAAGAAGAAGGTCGTCTCGGTCGAACTCGATTCGCGCCGCCAGACCGCCGACGCGGACGCCGGCAACAACAGCTATCCGGCTCGGTCAGCTCCCAGCCGTCTCGACGTTTTCCGGCAGACCGTGCCGCCATCAGCCCGCAACCAGATGTCCGAGGCTCTGACCGAGTTGAAGGGCAAGGAACCTGAAGCGTCCGCAACCCCCGCAGCGCCTCTGGAGCCCACGACCGCGCCCGCGCCTGCCTCGCCACCATGAGCGCAGCCGCCATACGGACCTCGCGTCGTCTTTTGCTGCTGGGGGGATTTGCGTCCCTCGCGGCGCCAGCAGCGCTCGCTCACCGGTCCCAGTCGGTCTTCACGACGGTCAGCTGGAATGGTGCAGCGTCCATGATCGAAGTCACCCACCGCCTGCACAGCGACGATGCCGAGATCGGTCTTGCGTCGGTTTCCGGCGCCGCCTCCATGGTCGATCTGACGGTCGTCGAAAGCCAGGCCCGTCTGGCGCTCTACATCGAAACGCGGTTTTCTCTGGCGACGGCGCAGGGGCCTATCGCGCTCGAAATTCTGGGGGCGGAAATCGAGAACCGGGAAATTCTGATCCACCAGCAAGCGGCGACACATTCCCCGCCTTCCGAGTTGACTGTCGAAAACCGGATTCTGCGCGATGTCTTCGACGGGCAGACCAATCTCGTCAACATCCGGATGGCCGCACGCACGCGAACGCTAATTTTCTCGGGCGGTGACGGCCCCAAACTAGCCCGCGATCTGACCTAGCGGTTCTGCAGGTGTTCGAATCTCTCTTTCTCTCCCGGACCAAGGCGATCACCGCGCTGGCATTGGGATTGGCGGCGGCGGCTGTCGGATGGATGCTGGGTCCGGTTGAATTTCGCGCGGCGAGCATACTTCTGGCTTTTGCCCTGGCGTGGGCCTCGGTCGTCGATTTCGATCGATTTATCCTGCCGGACGCTTTGACCCTCGGCCTTGTCGTCGCGGGGCTTGCACTGGCAAGCACCTTGGGATCGCTCACACTGCTTCACCATGTCATCGGCGCGGTCGCCGGGTATGCGGTCCTCGCGCTGGTCGCGTTTGCCTATCGGCGCTGGCGCGGTCGGGAAGGCCTTGGCCGGGGCGACGCCAAGCTACTGGCAGCCGCAGGAGCGTGGCTGGGTTGGGCCGCTCTGCCCCAGATTCTCCTCATGGCGTCGGTCGGCGCCATGGGCTGGGTTCTGGCGGGCGTGCTGGCCAGGCGGCGCTTCAATGGGAGCGACCCGATTGCGTTCGGCCCGTTCATAGCGCTTGGATTCTGGCTTGCCTGGACATTCGGGGCTGGAACATCCTTGCCCTACGATACGATGTCTAGTCGGTAGAGCCGGCTTGGAGATTGCGTTGAGCCGCCTTCGGACGGGCTTTTACCTGTTAGTTGGCTTGACCGGTGGGGCCGAGGCGCCTAAACCCACCCTTCCAATACAGATTGGATGCGCGGGTGTAGCTCAGTTGGTTAGAGTGCCGGCCTGTCACGCCGGAGGTCGCGGGTTCGAGCCCCGTCACTCGCGCCAGATTTGACGTCCAGGCTCCGCCGGACGGTTCATCTTCGTACCCAGCACATTTGCGATCTGTTGGGCTGCCGCATGCTGATTGCGGCGTTTCATCACCTTGCGGCAGAGGCCGCGAGGGAGTGACCTGCGGGATCAGGCAAAAACACAATTGAGGCGGCTGGATCAACCCGCCTTTGATCGAGATCGATTGAAGGCTGAAAAGCTGATCCATTTCAGAAGTGCACAGCAACTTTTCTGCGCCCGATTGGACGAGAGGTTGCTTTCGGGGCGAAGCTTGCCGCCAGCCCTTGCCTGTCATGTGAAAGCGGCTTAGGCCGTCCGCCAAGGACTACCGAGGGTGCGTATGGAAGACGTCTCGACGCTCGTCGCGAACTATCTGCCCGTCGCCATCTTCCTCGTCATTGCTGCGGCGTTGAGCATGGGGTTCATCCTCGCATCGGCGCTCATCGCTCCGAAGAAACCTGATCCGGAAAAACTGTCTGCTTATGAATGCGGGTTTAACGCATTCGATGACGCCCGGATGAAGTTCGACGTCCGGTTCTACCTCGTGTCGATCCTGTTCATCATCTTCGATCTCGAAGTGGCGTTCCTGTTTCCCTGGATCTTTCAGGTGGCGAAAGGCGATGTCGCCTCGTTCTGGTCCATGATGGCGTTCCTCGGCGTGCTGACGATCGGGTTCGTCTACGAGTGGCGCCGCGGCGCCCTGGAGTGGGAATAATGGCCGAACCCATTCGTCCCGCTCTCTCCGCAGGGCGCGCCAAAGTCGAGGATGCTGGGCTCGTCCACGCGGACGATCCCTTCTTCACGGGACTGGCCGACGAACTGGCCGACAAGGGGTTCCTGATCGCCGCCGCCGACGATCTGATCACCTGGGCCCGCACGGGTTCGCTGATGTGGATGACGTTTGGTCTTGCCTGCTGTGCGGTCGAAATGATGCAGGCGTCGATGCCGCGCTACGATGTCGAGCGCTTCGGCTTTGCTCCGCGCGCCAGCCCCCGCCAGTCGGACGTCATGATCGTCGCCGGCACGTTGACCAACAAGATGGCCCCCGCGCTGCGCAAGGTCTACGACCAGATGCCCGAGCCTCGCTACGTCATATCGATGGGGTCGTGCGCCAATGGCGGCGGCTATTATCACTATTCCTACGCCGTGGTGCGCGGATGCGACCGTATTGTGCCGGTGGACATTTATGTTCCGGGATGTCCTCCCACCGCCGAAGCGCTGATCTACGGTATTCTCCAGCTGCAGAAGAAGATCCGCCGCGAGGGGAGCATCGAACGATGAGCGCCTTGCCCGATCGCGCTGGAATGCTGCTCGAACTCAGGATTCATCTTGAGGCCGCGCAGGCCAGCGCCGTGGTCTCGACAATGCTGCGATTCGGTGAACTGACGCTTCTGGCCCGCCGCGACCACATCTTGCCGCTGCTGGAGTTCCTGAGGGACGACAGCCAGTGTCGCTTCGAGACCCTCGTCGATATATGCGCCGCCGATTACCCCACGGAGTCGGAACGGTTCGAGGTTGTCTATCACCTCCTGTCGATGCGGCTCAATCAACGCATCCGCGTCAAGATCCGCACCGACGAGCAGACGCCAGTTCCCAGCGCGACGGGCATTTACCCGGCCGCCAACTGGAACGAGCGCGAAGCGTTCGACATGTACGGCGTGCTGTTTACCGGCCATCCGGATTTGCGCCGCATCCTTACGGACTATGGCTTCGAGGGCTACCCGCTGCGCAAGGACTTTCCTCTCACAGGTCGCGTCGAGGTCCGTTATGACGACGCGCTGAAACGGGTGGTCTACGAACCGGTGAAACTGGTGCAGGAATACCGTAATTTCGATTTTCTGAGTCCCTGGGAAGGCATGCAGGCGGTTATTCCCGGCGACGAGAAAGTCGGCGGGGCGGGAACTTAGCCATGGCCGACGACGCAGCGCCTCACGCCATCGACGACCGCAAGTTCACGATCAATTTCGGGCCCAAGCATCCGGCCGCCCACGGCGTGCTGCGCCTCGTGCTCGACCTCGACGGCGAAATCGTCGATCGCGTCGATCCCCATATCGGGCTCCTGCATCGCGGCACGGAAAAGCTGATCGAGTACAAGACTTTCCTGCAGGCGCTGCCCTATTTCGACCGGCTCGACTATGTCGCGCCGATGAACCAGGAGCACGCTTACTGCCTGGCGATCGAGAAGCTGGCGGGCATCGAGGTTCCGCGTCGCGCGCAGTTCATCCGCGTCATCTTCTCGGAGATCGGCCGTCTCCTCTCGCACATCCTCAATGTCACGACCCAGGCGATGGATGTCGGCGCGCTGACCCCGCCGCTCTGGGGCTTCGAGGAACGCGAGAAGCTGATGGTGTTCTACGAGCGGGCCTCCGGCTCGCGCATGCACGCCGCCTATTTCCGGCCGGGGGGCGTTCACCAGGATTTGCCGCCGGAGCTGATCGAGGACATCCACAAATTCTGCGATCCGTTCTTGAAAGTGCTCGACGATATCGAGCTGCTCGTCACCGAGAATCGCATCTTCAAGCAGCGCAATGTCGACATCGGCGTCGTCTCGGTGCCGGACGCTCTAGCCTGGGGTTTTTCCGGCGTCATGGTACGGGGCTCGGGCCTTGCCTGGGACCTTCGCCGCGCCGAGCCCTATGAGATCTATTCCGAACTCGACTTCCAGATTCCCGTCGGCAAGAACGGCGATTGCTGGGACCGCTATCTCTGCCGCGTCGAGGAGATGCGCGAATCCATCAAGATCATCAAGCAGTGCATCGACCGGATGCCTGTCGGTCCCGTGATGCCCGAGCGTTCGAAGTTTTCCCCGCCGCGCCGGGCCGAGATGAAGACCTCTATGGAAGCCTTGATCCATCACTTCAAGCTCTACACCGAAGGCTTCCACATTCCCGCCGGCGAGTTCTATGCCTGCGTGGAGGCGCCCAAGGGTGAGTTCGGCGTCTACCTGGTGACCGACGGTTCGAACCGGCCTTATCGCCTCAAGATCAAGGCTCCGGGCTTCGCCCACCTCCAGGCCATGGACGCCATGTGCCGCGGCCACATGCTGGCGGACGTTTCGGCGATCATCGGTTCGCTGGACATCGTCTTCGGGGAGATCGACCGTTGAGCGCCCGCCGATATCATCATCCCGCGACCGGCGAGACCTTTGCCTTCAGTGCGTCCACCGAGGAGCATATCGTCTGGTGGGAGCGGAAATATCCTGCTGAGCGCAGGCAGTCTGCGGTGATCCCCGCACTCTGGGTGGTACAAAAGCAGAATGACGGCTGGCTGAGTGAGCCGGCCCTACGCGCTGTCGCCGACCGCCTCGGCATGCCCTACATCCGGGTCTACGAGGTCGCGACTTTCTATACGATGTTCAACCTCGAACCGGTCGGCAAATTCCATTTCCAGCTTTGCGGCACGACGCCCTGCATGCTTCGCGGAGCCGAGAAGCTGAAAAACGTCTGCGAACGGAAGATCGGCCCGAAAGGCAAGGTATCGAATGGAGGACTGTTCTCCTGGATTGAAGTCGAATGCCTCGGGGCCTGCGTCAACGCGCCCATGATCCAGATCAACGATTATTTTTACGAGGATCTTTCGGTCGATTCACTCGACACGATCATCGAGGATTTCGCAGCCGGACGCAGCCCGGCGCCGGGTCCCTATATCAAACGCGACGCCAGCGCGCCTCAAGGGCCCGCCACCTCCCTGACCGACGAAACGCTGTACGATGGCTCCCGTGCGCGGCCGCTGGTGACGATCCCCGGCGCTCCGCAACCTGCGGCCAATGCCGATGCGCCTCCGGCCAAGGCATGACCCACGCCATGCCAACGCCCGATCCCAAAGCAAGGCCCCATTCCGAAGCAAAAAGGGCGGCGATGCTGGCGCTCATCTGGGCCGGCCTGTGCGAGGCTCTGTGCGTTATCGCTGGCCTGATCGCGTTCTGGCTGACTGGAAAAAATACGTGGATCGCGATCGGAATCGTCGCCGGTCTCGGTTTTTCGCTACCGGCGGCGATCCGCTACTATCGCGAAGTGAAGGAGCGCAACCGTGCTTCTCGATAAGGACCGCATATTTACCAATCTCTATGGTCGCCACGACTGGCGTCTCGAAGCCGCAAAAGAGCGCGGCGCGTGGAATTCCACGAAGGAGCTGATGCAGTTCGGGCCGGAGTGGATATGCGACCAGATCAAGGCGTCAGGCCTGCGCGGACGGGGCGGGGCGGGTTTTCCCACCGGCCTCAAATGGACCTTCATGCCAAAAAAGGTTGGCGAGCGTCCGCACTATCTGGTCGTCAACGCGGACGAGTCCGAGCCCGGCACCTGCAAGGACCGGGACATCATGCGCCACGATCCGCATCTGCTGATCGAGGGCTGCCTGATCGCCTCGTTCGCGATGCGCGCCACCAAGTGCTACATCTATCTGCGCGGCGAATACATTCGCGAGCGCGAGACGCTGGAAGCTGCCATTCTTGAAGCCTATCAGGCGGGTCTGGTTGGCAAGAACGCCTGCGGGTCGGGCTTCGATTTCGACATCTACTGCCACCATGGCGCAGGCGCTTATATCTGCGGCGAGGAAACGGCGCTGCTCGAAAGCCTGGAGGGCAAGAAAGGCCAACCGCGTCTCAAGCCGCCCTTTCCAGCCAACGCCGGTCTCTATGGTTGCCCAACCACCGTCAACAACGTTGAATCCATCGCGGTCGCGCCCACCATCCTGCGACGCGGCGCGGCCTGGTTCGCGGGCTTTGGCCGACCGAACAACACCGGCACAAAGGTCTTCTGCATCTCCGGCCATGTCGAACGGCCGTGCAATGTCGAGGAGGAAATGTCGATCCCGCTGCGCACCCTGATCGACGAGCATTGCGGCGGCGTTCGCGGCGGCTGGCGCAACCTCAAGGCCGTCATTCCGGGCGGATCGTCCGTGCCGATGATCCCCAAGGACGTCTGCGACACCGTGCTGATGGATTTCGACGCCCTGCGCGATGTGAAATCCGGCCTGGGCACGGCCGCCGTCATCGTCATGGACAACTCGACGGATGTGGTGAGGGCGATCGCCCGCATCGCCTATTTCTACAAGCATGAAAGCTGTGGCCAGTGCACGCCCTGCCGGGAGGGGACCGGCTGGATGTGGCGCGTGCTGGAACGCATGGCGCGGGGTGAATCCGAGACCGCCGAGATCGACATGCTGCTCGATGTCGCCAGCCAGGTGGAGGGTCATACGATCTGCGCGCTGGGAGACGCCGCCGCCTGGCCGATCCAGGGGCTGATCCGGCACTTCCGTCACGAGATCGAGGAGCGAATCTCTAACTACCGGATGGGCCGCCCGCACGTGCCGGGCCATACGCTGGCGGCGGCGGAGTAGGGACATGACCGACACCTTCAAGCTCATCGTCGATGGCGTCGAGGTCGAGGTTCCCAAAGCCTATACGCTGCTGCAGGCCTGCGAGACTGCGGGCGCCGAGATCCCACGCTTCTGCTATCACGAGCGCCTGTCGATCGCCGGCAATTGCCGCATGTGCCTGGTGGACTGGGTCGGGGCGCCCAAACCGATCGCATCCTGTGCGCAGACGGTGGGCGACATGCGTCCAAATCCCGATGGCACGCCGCCGCGCATCGAGACCAGATCACCCCGTGCGGTGAAGGCACGCAATGGCGTGATGGAATTCCTGCTGATCAATCACCCTCTTGACTGTCCGATCTGCGACCAGGGCGGTGAATGCGATCTGCAGGACCAGGCGATGGGCTATGGCCGCGTCGCGTCGCGCTATCAGGAAAACAAGCGGGCGGTCGACGACAAATACATGGGTCCGCTGGTCAAGACGATCATGACCCGGTGCATCCAGTGCACCCGCTGCGTCCGCTTCGTGGCGGAAGTCGCGGGAGTCGAGGAGATCGGGCTCGTCAACAGGGGAGAGGACGCCGAGATCACTACTTATCTGGAAAAGGCGCTGATGTCGGAACTCTCCGGGAACGTGATCGACCTCTGCCCGGTGGGTGCGCTCACGTCCAAGCCCTACGCCTTCAACGCGCGCCCCTGGGAGCTGCGCAAGACTGAAAGCATCGACGTGATGGATGCCATGGGCGCGGCCATTCGCGTGGACGCGCGTGGCCCGGCGGTGATGCGCATCCTTCCGCGCCTTAACGAGGAGATCAACGAGGAGTGGATCTCGGACAAGACCCGTTTCGTCTGGGATGGTCTCTCGCGCCAGAGGCTCGACAAACCCTATATCCGCGAGAATGGCGCCCTGCGCGCCGCAACGTGGGACGAAGCCCTCAAGCTCAGCGCCGATGTCCTGAAGGCGCCCGCGAGCAGCATCGCGGCGATCGCCGGCGATCTGGCTTGTGTCGAAGGCATGAAGGCCACGATGGATCTCATGGACGCTCTCGGCGTCACGTCCATCGACTGCCGCCAGGATGGCGCGAAGCTGGGCCTTGCCGCCGATGGCTCGAACCTGCCCCGCGAAAGCTGGCTGTTCAACTCGACCATCATGGGAATCGACGAGGCCGACGCGATCCTGCTGATTGGAACCAATCCGCGCAAGGATGCGGCGGTTCTCAACGCCCGCATCCGCAGGAACTGGCTGCGCGGAAACCTCTCCATCGGCGTGATCGGCGAACGCGCCGACCTCACCTATGACTACCGGTATCTGGGCGCGGGCCCGGACAGCCTTGGCGCGCTGAAGGTGGGCGACGCCTTCTTCGACGATCTCGCGGCCGCCAAACGCCCGATGATCGTACTCGGACAGGGCGCCCTCGCGCGCGCCGATGGCTCCGCCGTTCTCCACGCGGTTTCGGCGCTGGCGTCGGCCGTGGGCGCGTTCAAAACCACCGAGACCTGGAACGGCTTCAACGTGCTTCACACGGCCGCCGCGCGAGTCGGCGGGCTCGATCTTGGGTTCCTGCCGCGCAAGGGCGGACGCGACATGGAAAGAATTCTTTCGGGCGCGATGTCGGGCGAGGTCAAGAGCGTCCTGCTGCTGGGCGCCGATGAGTTTGACACGAGCAGGCTGGGCGCCGCCAAGGTCATCTATATCGGGTCGCATGGCGACGCCGGCGCCCACCGGGCCGACATCGTCCTTCCTGCGGCGGCTTACACCGAAAAATCCGCTACCTTCGTCAACACCGAGGGCAGGGTGCAGCGCACGCAGCGCGCGACGCCGCCCAAGGGCGACGCGCGTGAGGACTGGGCCATCATCCGTGCCTTGTCGGCCTATGTCGGAAAACAGTTGCCCTACGATACGCTGGCGCAGCTGAGGGTCAGGCTCGTCGCCGACCATCCCGTTTTTCTGGGGATGGATTTCGCGCCCGGCGCGCTGACCAACGGCGCTCCGCCACCTTATGGGATCGCCGGCGCGATACAGTCTCCGGGGTTCATGTCTCCGGTCCGGGATTTCCACCTGACCAATCCGGTCGCGCGGGCCTCCCGCACCATGGCGGAATGCGCCGAACTTGCCGGCGGTGCGCCGACGGTAGCGGCCGAGTAAGAGAGACGCCATGGAACGCATGTTTGAATGGGGCGGCGGAGTGTGGGGAGGCGTGGGCCTCGCCGTGCTGCAGATTGTCGCCTTCACGATCATCCTTCTCGTTTCAATCGCGTTCCTGCTCCTGTTCGACCGCAAGGTCTGGGCGGCCGTCCAGCTTCGCAAGGGCCCCAACGTCGTCGGCCCGTTCGGCCTGCTTCAGTCCTTCGCCGACCTGATCAAGTTTGTCCTGAAGGAAGTCGTGATTCCCGCTGGCGCCAACAAGACGGTATTTCTGCTCGCACCGATCATCACGCTTACGCTTGCGCTGGTCGGTTGGGCAGTGGTGCCGGTCGCGCCCGGCTGGGTGATCGCGAACCTCAATGTGGGAATCCTCTATCTGTTCGCGATTTCGTCGCTGGGCGTCTACGGCATCATCATGGGCGGATGGGCGTCCAATTCGAAGTATCCCTTCCTCGGCGGCCTCAGATCAGCGGCGCAGATGGTGTCCTACGAGGTGTCGATCGGCTTCGTGATTGTCACGGTACTTTTGCTTGTCGGCTCGATGAATCTTACCGACATCGTCAACGATCAGGCCGGCGGCTTCTGGAATTGGCATGCCTTCATGCTGACGCCAGAGCGCATCCTGATGTTCCCGGTCATGTTCGTCATGTTCGTGATTTTCTTCATCTCGGCACTGGCGGAGACCAACCGTCCTCCCTTCGATCTTCCCGAAGCCGAGTCGGAATTGGTGGCCGGTTACCAGGTCGAATACTCGTCCTCTCCCTATCTGCTGTTCATGATCGGCGAGTACGTGAACATCGTGATGATGTGCGCGATGCTCACCATTCTTTTCTTCGGCGGGTGGCACTCGCCGATACCGATTCCTTCGGAGGGTATGCCTAACTGGCTTATAAGCCTCGGCTCGTTCCTGGTGTTCGCTCTCAAGGTGATCTTCTTCTTCTTTCTCTTCGCGATGGTCAAAGCCATCGTCCCCCGCTACCGCTACGACCAACTCATGAGGCTCGGATGGAAGATCTTCCTGCCGACCTCGCTCGCAGCCGTCGTCCTGGTTTCGGCTTATGTCGTGTTCGTCCGCCAGGGCGGGGCCTAGGAGACACCATGTCAATCGGGCAAGCCCTTCGTGGAGCGCTTCTGACAGACTTCCTGTCCGCGTTCGGGCTCGCCATGCGGCAATTCTTCACGCGCAAGGCAACGATCAACTATCCCTTCGAACGTAACCCGCAGAGCCCGCGCTTTCGCGGCGAACACGCCCTGCGGCGATACGCCAATGGCGAGGAGCGGTGCATCGCCTGCAAGCTTTGCGAGGCCATTTGCCCGGCGCAGTGCATCGTGATCGAGGCGGAGCCCCGGGAAGACGGTTCCAGGCGCACCACGCGCTACGATATCGACATGACCAAGTGCATCTATTGCGGTTTTTGCCAGGAAGCCTGCCCCGTCGATGCGATCGTCGAAGGCCCCAATCTGGAGTTTTCCACGGAGACCCGCGAGGAACTCTACTACGACAAGGATCGCCTTCTCGATAACGGTGACAGGTGGGAGCGGGAGATCGCAAGAAACCTCGAACTTGACGCGCGCTACCGATAACTTCATCGCACCCGTGGGCTCGGTCCGCGAATCGACGACTTCATCTGCTCCAGCCGGAGCGCTTTGTGCAAACAGGGGCGAGGACCAGCGTGCAGCTGATCGCTTTCTACATTCTCTCGACCGTGGTCGTCCTGTCGGCCCTGTTCGTGATCGCGGCGCGCAACCCGGTGCATTCCGTGCTCTGGCTGATTTGCGCTTTCTTCACGTCAGCTGGCCTTCTGGTCCTCATAGGCGCCGAATTCCTCGCCATGCTTCTGGTTGTCGTCTATGTCGGCGCCGTGGCGGTCCTGTTCCTGTTCGTGGTGATGATGCTGGACGTGGATTTCGTTGAATTGAAGCAGGGGTTCCTGAATTATCTGCCCGCGGGCGTGCTGGTCGCTCTCGCACTGCTGGCCGAAATCGGCGTTGTCGCCGCTGCGGCGACCATCGGGGGGGGGGCCGACAGCTTCGATCCGAAGCCCGGCGCCGCCACCAATGCTGAAGCTCTCGCGAGCGTCCTCTATACGGACAACATGCTGCTTTTCCAGCTAGCCGGTATCGTGCTGTTGATCGCGATGATGGGAGCGATCGTGCTCACGCTCCGCACGCGTCCCAATGTCCGGCGTCAGAATGTCGCGCAGCAAACTGGCCGAAAGCGCAAGGATGCGGTCGAGATGAAAGACGTCAAACCCGGACAGGGGATCTGAGTGGAGCTCACGGTTGGACATTATCTCGCCGTCTCGGCCGCCCTGTTCACAATCGGGGTGCTGGGTATTTTCGTGAACCGCAAGAACATCATCGTCATTCTGATGGCGATCGAACTTATTCTGTTGTCGGTCAACATCAACCTCGTGGCGTTTTCCGTGTTCAACGGGGATCTGACGGGACAGGTCTTCGCGATGTTGGTGCTGACGGTCGCCGCCGCTGAAGCGGCCGTGGGGCTTGCGATTCTCGTGGTGTATTTCCGCAATCGCGGAGAGATCGCCGTTGAGGATGTAAGCGTGCTGCGCGGCTAGAGCGGCCTGCGTCCGCTTGGACGCAGACAAGTTGCTCTGGACCTATGAAAAAGATCAACTAATCCGCGATCAGATGATTCCATCTGATCGCCGGTTGATCCAGGCGAGGGAAGGGAGCAGGGGCGTGGGCTGGCAAGACTTGGCCGCACTTTTCATCGTCTTCGCACCGGCCTTTGCGGCCGTTGTCGCTGGACTTGGGCAACGCCTTCTGGGCGATCGCGGCGCCATGGCGATCACGACCGTGCTTGTTGTCGGTGCGGCCCTGGCGGCCGGCGCGGTGTTTTTCCTTCAGGTTTTTGGCGGCCATGAAGGGCCCGCGCAAAGCCACACGCTTGTCATCGCGCGCTGGATCGACGTCGGATCGTTCGTGGCGAACTGGGCCGTGCGGGTGGACACGCTTTCGGTCGTGATGATGTTCGTGGTGACCGGTGTTTCCGCACTGGTTCATATCTATTCGATCAGCTACATGGCGGATGATCCGCACCGGGCGCGGTTCTTCGCCTATCTCTCGGGCTTCACCTTCGCCATGCTGATGCTGGTGACGGCCGACAATTTCATTCAGCTCTTCTTTGGCTGGGAAGGCGTCGGGCTCGCGTCTTACCTGCTCATTGGCTTTTGGTACCGCAAGGCGTCTGCAAATTCTGCCGCGATCAAAGCCTTCGTGGTCAATCGCGTCGGCGATTTCGGCTTTGCGCTGGGCATCATGGCGCTGGTGTTCATGGTGCAGGCCCCCGCCCAGTTCATCGGCGCGGATGGTATGGTGGCTGCGTCCTACCTGCAGGAACTGGGTGTCGAGCGCTTTTCCAGCGTAGGGTTCGACACGGTATTCGCGGTAATCCAGAACAACGCGCTGGTCCAGCCCGTCGGGCAAGACGCCGCCACCGCTATCCGCTCGGTGTCGTTCGAATTCCTCGGCCAGTACGTTTACGGTCTTGAGATCGTCGGCATCCTGCTTTTCATCGGCGCGATGGGGAAATCGGCGCAGTTCTTCCTCCACACATGGCTGCCGGACGCCATGGAGGGGCCGACACCGGTTTCGGCGCTGATCCACGCGGCGACGATGGTTACGGCGGGCGTGTTTCTCGTTTGCCGCTGCTCGACGATCTACGAATACACGGTCGTGGCGGCCAACCTTGTTACGATCATCGGGGCGGTCACCTGCTTCTTCGCCGCAACGGTCGGCCTTGCGCAGAACGACATCAAGCGCGTGATCGCGTATTCGACGTGTTCGCAGCTCGGCTACATGTTCTTTGCTGCTGGCCTTGGCGCCTACCAGGCGGCGATGTTCCACCTGTTCACCCATGCGTTCTTCAAGGCGCTGCTTTTTCTTTCGGCTGGCGCGGTTATCCACGGCCTCCACCACGAGCAGGACATGAGAAACATGGGCGGCCTTCGCGGGAAGATGCCGTTCACGTGGGCGGTGATGCTGATAGGCACGCTGGCGTTGACCGGCGTCGGCCTGCCGGCCGTGCCTGGCCTTCACCTGGGGTTCGCGGGCTTCTTTTCAAAGGACGCCATCATCGAGACGGCCTACGCCTCGCACGACGCTTTTGCGCCTCTGGCCTTCTGGCTGGGCCTCGGAGCAGCATGTCTGACCTCGTTCTACTCGTGGCGGCTGATGTTCATGACGTTTCACGGAAAGACGCGGGCGAACCATCATGCGTATGACGACGCGCACGACGCCACGCCGGTCATGATGATCGCTCTCGTGCCGCTGGCCATCGGCGCGCTGCTCGCCGGCGGTTTCTTTTACGACGTTTTCGTCGAGCATGATCAGGCCGCGTTCTGGGGTTCCTCCATCTACACGACCCCGGAAAACCATGTGCTGCACGACCGGCACGAGGTTCCGCTGTGGGTGCTGCTGGCGCCAGCAGCCGCCTGGATCAGTGGATTTCTGTTCGCGATTTACTTCTACCTGCTGCGACCGAGCGTGCCGCGCAAGATGGCCGCCCAGGG